>NZ_JAIXMW010000014.1:0-8410 GCF_020328115.1 Candidatus Endomicrobiellum agilis | reverse complement strand
CGAAAATCTATGTGAATAGGAATTTGTGTCAAAACGTCTCTCTGAATCTCTTTTATAATAGCCGATCTTTTACCATCTTTAAAGTTTAAATCTATAATTACGTTGGCTCCGTTTGCCTCTATCGTTGAAGCAAAAGCTTTAGCATTAACGGATATAGATTCAGGTTTAAAGTTTTTTCCATAAAATACTGCAGGCACTTTTCCTTCTTTTTTCAAAGAAGAAAGACTTCCCTTAGAGCCGATTGTTCTTAGTTCAACATCTAAAATTACTTCATTCATTCAAATCCTCCATTGTTATACAACAGTAGTTTATTTTTATAAAAACAAAGCGCTTATTGACTCGTCGTTTGAAATTCTCTTTATAGCTTCCGCTAAAATTGGCCCTACACTTAATACAACAATCTTCTCATTTGGGCCTTCTTTTGACAGTGGAATAGTGTCAGTTATCACAAGCTCTTCTAAAGCTGAATTTTGAACTCTTTGCTTTGATTGTCCAGAAAGAACTCCATGCGTAGCTGCAGCAAGAACTCTTGCTGCACCTTTTTCTTTTATTGCATCAGCAACTTTAGTAAGCGTGCCTGCAGTGTCAACCAAATCGTCCACTATTATGCAAGTTTTTCCTTTCACTTCTCCTATGATGTTCATTATAGAAGCTTCGTTAGGGCGAGGCCTTCTCTTATCTACTATTACCAAACCCGCATGAATCAACTTTGCAAAAGATCTTGCTCTATCTGCTCCGCCTGCGTCGGGAGAAACAACAACAACATCTTTTAAATCCTTGTCCTGAAAATATTTTGACAAAATAGGTTTAGCGTAAAGATGATCAACGGGAATATCAAAGAATCCTTGAATTTGGTCGGCATGCAAATCCATTGTTAAAAGTCTTGTAACTCCAGCTGTTGCCAAAAGATTTGCAACAAGTCTTGCAGTAATTGGTACCCTAGGTTCTGACTTTCTATCTTGTCTTGCATAACCATAATAAGGGATAACGGCAATAATTCTTCTTGCTGAAGCTCTCTTTAAAGCATCGGCAAGAACCAAAAGCTCCATTAAATTTTCATTCACTGAAGGGCATGTAGGCTGAATTATAAAGCAATCTGCGCCTCTTACATTATCAGCTATTTTTACTTGAATTTCTCCATCACTGAAACGCCCGACTTTTGCTTCGCTCAACTCAACGCCGATATTTTCAGTGATCTTTTTTGCAAGATCTAAATTAGCGTTACCAGAAACAATCTTAAGCTTCATATGCACCCTTTCCTTAAAACAATAATATTATTCAAAACTGGTTGTTATTATTTTATTATTCTACGCTTTAGCTCTTGTCTTGCTCTTGCTATTGCAAGTTTACCAGACGGCACGTCTCGGGTTACAGTTGAGCCTGCTGCTATTACAACATTTTCTCCGACTTTAACAGGTGCAACAAAATTAACATTAGAACCCACAAAAGATCTAGACCCTATTATAGTTTTATGTTTATTTAATCCATCATAATTGCATGTAATTGTCCCAGCGCCTATATTTACGTCTTCGCCAATCTCAGCATCACCTATATATGAAAGATGGTTAACTTTAGAATTCTTTGATATTATAGCCTTTTTCGTTTCTGAAAAATTTCCTACTTTTACATTGTCTTTTAAAACTGATCCTGGTCTTATATGAGAAAAAGGCCCAACTTTAACATTCTTTCCAATAATAGCTCCGTTTATGTACGAATAAGAAATTACGCTATCACTACCTATATTAGAATTCGTTATATAGCTTGAGCCTTTCAAAACGCAATTTTTGCCTATAATAACGCTCTCGCCAATAAAAACGCCTGGATATATAACACTATCCTGCCCTATTTTTGCATCATATGAAATATATACGTTGTTTGCGTCTATAATACTTACACCATTTTCAAAAAGTTCTTTTATTTTCTTGTATTCTAATAGGGTTTCCGCTTGAGAAAGTTCTAATCTATTATTTATACCCTTTACTTCGTTTTCGTTTTTTGTAACAGTCAAAGATGCAGTTTTTCCCATACCTTTAAGTATTGCAATTGTATCTGTTATATAATACTCTTTTTTCACATTATTAGGCTTAACTTTTGAGAGCGCTTTCCATAAATTTTTATCAAAACAATATATACCAGAATTTATCAGATTTATCCGTTTTTCTAAAATATTTGCATCTTTTTCTTCAACTATTTTTTCTAAAAAACCATCTTTCTTTACTATTCTACCATATCCAAACGGATCTGAAACTTCAGCTGCTAAAACAGCAACCGAAGAATTAACTTTTTGATTATCTTTTATTAAAAATGCAAGCGTGTTTTTTTCAATCAAAGGGACATCTCCACTTAAGACCAAAATATTTCCGCCGTAACTTTTTAAAACTTTCCGTACTTGCATAACTGCATGTGCGGAACCAAGCTGCTCTTTTTGATAAACAATCTTCAAGTTCTTTACATTTATTTTTGCTAAATATTCTTCAACTTTATCTGCTTCATGGCCTAACACAACAACAATATTGTCAGGCTTTAAAGAAGAAACGGCATCTATAACCCACTTTATTAAAGGCTTGCCAGAAAGCGCATGCATCACTTTAGGTAAAGAGGATTTCATTCTAGTTCCCGCACCGGCGGCAAGTATAATTGCTGAAAAATTTTTCATCAATAAACCCAAAAAAATCCCTTTATAAAATTGTTCTAAAGGGAATACTTTAATTTAATGTCTTAGGCCATACAAATAGATTGTACAAAATTATTGGGAAAACCCAAAATCGACTTGTTAAGGCCAAAATAGATAAGTCTCTTTTTTTAGTAAAATAAAAAGGGGAAGAGATGCCTTTTTCTATCAAAGACATTTAGGTTGATGGAGGAAGCGAATTTAAGGCTGTTTTTAAAGATTATTGCAAATCTTTAAATATTTCCATGACCATAACGATATTGACACTAGTACGGATTTTTAGTTAAATTGTCGTATGACAAATATAAAGAATTCTACATTAAGTGATAGCCCTTATTGCACAGATTGCAGCAAATATCAACGTATTTGTGGTGATGATGCTACGCTAAATAAGCGCCCTTCATGGGATGTATACTTTATGAAATTGGCATGGCTTGTTGCAGAAAGGTCTACCTGTCGGCGCCATCATGTTGGAGCTGTTATTGTAAGAGATAAAAGAATTCTTACCACAGGCTATAACGGCGCAGCTTCCGCAACAAGGGATTGTTTGTCTCTTGGATGCTTGAGGGATGCCATGAACATACCGTCAGGTCAAAGACATGAAATATGTAGGGCCATACACGCCGAGCAAAATGCAATTATTCAAGGCGGGTATCACGGAATGAATATCAAGGGATCAACTCTTTACTGCACGCATTCTCCTTGCGTACTATGTGCAAAAATGATAGTAAATGCAGGAATAAAAAAAATTATCGCAAACATAGAATACCCCGATAATACTTTCAAAGAACTTTTCTCAGAAGCGAAAGTAGAATTTTCTACTTTGCATTTAAACAATCTCTCTATAACGCAAGTTCTATAAATGCGTGATAGCCGAGCTTGAATAACCCAAGGAGGCTTTTATGGTTAAAAAATTGACATTGGTGCTATGTAGTGTTTTTCTTTTCTTATTTCCTACACTATCTCTAGCCGGAGAACAATTAGGGAAATTTAAAGAGGGGTCCTTTATCTTTACTCCATGCTCTCATTGCCATCACTGTTGTCCATGCTGTCCTTCGTATCAAGCCTCTATTAAAAAACTAGACGATTTGTTAACTAAGTATGAAAAAGCTGCGGATGATAAAAAAGATGCTATAAAGAAAGATATAGAGAAGAATGTCGTAGAACTTTTGGCCAAAAAGATAGAAAAGAAGAAAGAAAAAATTGCTAAACTGCAAAAATTTGTAAGTGATTATGAAACCAAAAAAGACGAAATCGTACACGACAAAGTAGACTATTTAACAAGCGATAAAGGACGCAAAAAAATACATAAACAGAAAGCAAAAATTGACAAACACAACGAAAAGAAAAAGTAGTTATAAATAAAAATAGACGGAGTAGCTTTTTAAGCTCCGTCTATTTTTATTTGTCTATACAATTTATAACTTATAACACAATACTTACTATTTCTTGAGGTTTTTTTACTATAAAGTCAGGCTTATAAAACTCTATTTGCTCAAAATCGCAATATCCGTAAGAAACGGCAATAGACGCAACTCCAGCAGCTTTAGCTACCAAAAAATCGTTCGCACTGTCGCCAATCATAACTGTTTTTGAAAGGTCAGACTTTGTGTTTTTCGCTAATTCTAGAATTGTTTTTGGATCGGGCTTTCTTATATCTAAAGTGTCGCCACCCCAAACTTCAACAAAATAATCGCTAATTCCAAGGTTTCTCACTATATCTTTTGCGTAAACTTCGGTTTTGTTAGTAAGGATAGCTTTCTTTTTATCTTTTAAAGATTCCAACATTTCTTTTACACCACTAAACATGACGGTAGTATCAAACATGCGTCTTTTGTAATAAGAATTAAAACTATCTACAGTGTTTTGCTTAAATTTTTCGTCTTTACCAGGAATAGCTTTTGATATAAGAGCATTTACTCCACTTCCTACATAAGAACGTACTTGCTCTAAAGATAAATAGTCAAACCCGTTATCTTTCCTTACCGAATTAACTGAAGAAGCAATGTCACCCAAAGAATCTACAAGCGTTCCGTCTAAATCATAAATTAAAAAATCAAAACCCATAATCTCAAATCCTCTATATCCACTTTATTAATCCTGGCAATACTTGGATTTCCCCTTCGTACTGAGGTAAAGCGCGTATACTATACGCACATTTGCCGACTTTGTCAATAGGAATCTTTCCTTCAAAAATATAATTATCTCCATCTTTTGAAATAAGGTTCATTACACCTATGGTAGGTTCGCTTATAGATTGTTCATCAGTGGCAAATCCACTATAAATTTGAACACTTATATCATTTGGCGAAATAGTACCCAAATAAACTTTTGCCTGCACTGTTATCTCACTTGAAACTCTCATTTCGCTTGAAATATTATCGCTCATTGAAATAAACTTTACAGCATTCCAATTGCCATAAATACTCTTAACCCATGCACTTTTTGTCTTAGCTGGCTCATAATTATCTTTTTTGTATTTTGCGTACTCTAAAGCTGTAGGGATATAAAATTTCTTTGTATACTCCTCTATCATTCTATTAGTATTAAACACTGGTCCCAGGGTCTGCATTGAAAACTTAATTTTTTGCGCCCAACCTCTGGGTATACCATCTTGTCCTCTTGTAAAAAATAAAGGTATGATTTCGTTTTCCAGTATTTCATAAATATCCCTGCTTTCAACCAAATCCTGACAATTTCTGTCTGGATAGAGTTTGATTGATCCTATAGCCCAACCATTGCCACCGTTATAACCTTCGCACCACCATCCATCAAGAACACTAAAATTTAATACGCCGTTTACAGCTGCTTTCATTCCGCTTGTACCAGAAGCTTCTTCAGGTCTTAGAGGGTTGTTAAGCCAAATATCTGCCCCTTGAACAAGGTAATGCGCAACGTTTACATCATACTCTTCCAAAAATACTACTTTTCTTCTTAAGTCAGGATCTTTTGACAAAGAAATTATATTTTGAATAATAGATTTACCAATACTATCCTGAGGGTGGGCCTTACCAGCCATTATTATTTGTACAGGAAAATCTTTGTTTGTAAGAATTTTTTTTATTCTATCTAAATCCTTAAATATTAAGTTTCCTCTTTTATAAGATGCAAATCTTCTTGCAAAACCTATGGTCAACGCTTCAGGATCTAAAACCTCGTCTGCAAGATTTATTATTTTTCTTGTTGCTCCGTTCCTTTCAAGCTGTTTGCGAAGCCTAGACCTTGCAAAAGTAACAAGTCGCTCCCTTCTTCTTTCGTGTCCTCTCCATATTTCTGCATCTGGTATGTGAGTTACTCTATTCCAAATTGTCTGGTCTGCAGGTTCATCCCTCCAGGCTTCTCCTAAATATCTGTCAAACAAGTCTGAAAATTCATTTGAAATCCAAGTGTTTGTATGAACACCATTCGTTATGTGTGTTATAGGGACTTCCTTTTTCGGCAGATTAGTCCATATACCTTGCCACATATCTCTGGCAACAGTAGCATGCAAACGGCTGACACCGTTTGCTTTGTTTGAAGTTTTCAGTGCAAATATAGTCATTGAGAAATCTCTTTGATTAAAAGAAAATTCTCCAAGCTGCAAAAGTTGTTCTTTTGATATGCCAAATTTTTGACATAAAACTTCAAAATATTTTAGAAACAAATCGCTTGCAAAAACTTCATTTCCTGCAGGGACAGGCGTATGCGTAGTAAACACACAATTACTTTTTACAATCTGGAATGACGCGTCAAAAGAAAGACCATTTTCCATGCGTTGACGTATTTTTTCCAACAATAAAAAAGCCGAATGTCCTTCGTTTATATGTATAACATCAGGATCTATTTTTAAAGCTTTAAGCAACTTAGCGCCGCCTATTCCTAAAACTATTTCTTGGCGAATGCGCATATCTCTATCACCTCCATACAATTGCCAGGTGATAGTTCTTGCATCTTTTGAATTTTTGTCTATATCTGTATCTAAAAGATAGAGAGGAATTCTACCTACCTTGATTTTCCAAGCTCTTGCATAGATTGTTTGATTTAGGATATCAATATCAATTATTAGCTCGCTGCCATCGTCATTTTTTATAAGATCAAGAGGCATATGGAGAAAATTGTTTTCAATGTATTCTTCCTGCTGCAAACCGTCAAAACTCAAACGTTGCCTAAAGTATCCATATTTATACAAAAGGCCAACACCAACAAGAGGAAGACCCATATCACTTGCAGATTTTAAGTGATCTCCAGACAAAACGCCAAGACCTCCAGAATAAATGGGAATACTTTCATGTATAGCAAATTCAGTAGAAAAATAAGCAAACTTCAGATTGGCGTAGTCAGAGCAGTATTGTGCATACCATGTGTTCATGCCAAGATACTTGTCCAAAGCGTTTTTTACTCTTTCTACATGCGAAATAAAACTATCGTCTTGAGAAAGTTCAACAAGCCTCTCTTGGTTAATACTATCAAACATAGCTTTTGGATTATGGTATGTTTTTTCCCACATACACACGTCCACTCTTTTAAATAGCTCGTATGCGTCGCTGTTCCAACACCACCACATATTATCAGCAATTGTAATTAATGAATTTAATTTATCAGGAAGGTTAGGCACACCTACGAATGTTTTTATGTTTTTAGCTGTATAAGTTTCTTGCTTTTCATTAAACAGATCTAAATCCATACTAGCTCCTTTAATACAAAGTTTGTACATTGGAAACTATACGTATTTATATTTGATGGTTACAAAAATTACTCTATATGCTTTGCTTAACTTATCTTATCTGTAAAATCTACACTTTAAACCGTGACTACCATGGTATTAAACTTTTCTTAGATTTGTCAAAAACGAAAAAAATAATACTGACCTTACTCAAAGAAGTATACTTGTTTTTCTATATCTCAAAGAGGGGAGTATAGGTTATATGTATGGTGCAATGGCATTAGGTGTTTATGGCTTGCTAAATAATATTGAAAAAGAATATCTATTTTTGTAAAATAGCTACAAAATGATATAATTTTCTGTATAAATTAACCTCCATAGGATGTTGGAGAACTCTTTAGCTTAAGAATCTTTCTAAAAAAGCCTGTTGTCGCTACATTTAGATAGTTTGGTTGGTTGTCGTTTTTTTTATAACAGTTGCTGGTTTTGAGAAACGGTTTTATAGTGTTTCTGAAATATTAAGCAGGAGATAGAATATGGAAAAGTCGTTTGTGTTTGTTTTATTTGTTTTAGTGCTGTTTTGTTTTACTTCTTGTGGTAGCGGTAAAAATGGTAGCGTGCTATCAGGCAGGGCACCTAGTAGTAATCCTGCTGGTCCCGGGTCTTATAATCCTGGCAGTTCTGATCCAAATCCAATCCAATCCAATCCAATCCTGGTAATACCGGAGGTACTGGTACTGAAAGTTCTGCCTCCTCTTCTGCGAGTCCTAAGTATAGTAGTATACTTTCTTTCAATGTTAATGAGTTAATACAGATAATTGAATTTAATAGAGCCACGGATAGTATTGTCATAAAGAATTCTAATAACCCTGTTGCGGCAAACTATAAGATATTAAAAAATAATTATAAAAAGATTGGTACTTTAGATGGAGTTTCTTTAATAATTTTTCGGAATAATTCTGATACTTTAGATCTTTATATAAAATCATCTACTGGTGGTAAAATAGTCGCAGGTAAAACAAATGAGAATTATGTTGGTGAGCTTAATGTAGGAGGACCAGTACAGCAAATTATAGAAAACCCTACCTTAGGTGTGG
>NZ_JAIXMW010000017.1:0-3603 GCF_020328115.1 Candidatus Endomicrobiellum agilis | reverse complement strand
TTCTTTGCATTTTAAAAAATCTGAAGTGGAACATGTTGTACTGCCTACCACATCTGGAAAAGAGTCTGTTGTTGAGGATAAAAAGGCTCTAGAAAAAGATTTTATAGTTCCAATAAAATCAACAATGGTAGGCACTTTTGCAAGCGCCCCCGGTGCTGATAAACCTTTTTTTGTAAAAGAGGGTGATAATATTATAGTTGACCAAAAAATTGGTCAAATTGAAGCAATGAAGATTATAAAAGACATAAAAACTAAAATTAAAGGAAAAATAGTGAAAGTTCTTGTTTCAAACGGGCAGGCTGTTGAATACGGGCAAGAATTATTTTTAGTTGATACAAGTAAGTAGCTTATCAAACATTACAAATCCAAACTGTTGTTTACAACCAGGAGATAAGATGTTTAAAAAGGTTTTAATTGCAAATAGAGGTGAAATAGCATGCAGAATAATAAGAGCATGCAGAGAACTTGGTATTAAAACTGTCGCTATACATTCAGAAGTTGATAGAGAAAGCATGCACGTAAAACTTGCAGATCAGTCCATATGTATTGGCGAGGCGAGCGCCGCAGACACTTATCTTAACATACCAAGCATTATAGCTGCGGCAGAAATTTCTGGTTCAGATGCTGTTCACCCCGGATATGGGTTTTTAGCCGAGAATACTTATTTTGCTGAAGTTTGCGAAGCTTGTGGTTTAAAATTTATTGGACCTTCAAAAGAATCTATAGAACAAATGGGCGATAAAATAGCTGCTATTGATCTTATGAAAAAGTCAGGCGTTCCTGTAGTTCCAGGTTCCGATGGGCCCGTAAGCGCTGACGACCCTAAAATTTTTGCTATTGCAAAAAAGATAGGCTATCCCGTAATAGTTAAAGCTACGGCAGGTGGCGGTGGAAAGGGTATGAGAATAGTAACTTCCGAAGAAACTCTTCAAAATGCCATTGTAATGGCGCAGACAGAAGCTAAAGCTGCTTTTGGCAATGCCGATGTATATATGGAAAAATATATTGAAGAACCTCACCACATAGAATTTCAGATTCTCGGGGATAAATATGGCAAAACTGCATATTTGCCAGAGAGAGATTGCTCAATACAAAGGAGACATCAAAAACTTGTTGAAGAAAGCCCTTCTCCTTTAATAAGTGAGTCTCTAAGAAAGAAAATGGGCAAAGCAGCAAGACACGCAGCAGCAGCAGTTAAATATGTTACCGTAGGTACGGTAGAGTTTCTTGTGGACAAGAAAGGTCATTTCTACTTTATGGAGATGAATACTAGAATTCAGGTTGAACATCCTATAACCGAAATAGTTACCGGCATAGACCTTGTAAAAGAGCAAATAAAGCTTGCTTGCGGAGAGAAACTTTCAATTGTTTCTGAGAAAGTAAAGATATTGGGGCATTCAATAGAATGTAGAATAAATGCCGAAGATCCGGATAAAGATTTTATTTCTTCACCCGGCAAAATAGGCAAGTTATTTCTGCCTGGCGGCCCCGGAATTAGAGTTGACACGCATGTTTACTCTGGATATACAATTCCTCCATATTATGACAGTTTAATAGCAAAGATTATATCTTTTGGAGCAAATAGAGACGAATCAATCACAAGAATGCAGAGAGCTTTAAAAGAAATTGAAATAGAAAATGTCAAAAATACATCTTCTTTACACGCTAAGATTATGGACAGTGATCAGTTTCGCAAAGGCTGCGTAAGTACGGATTTCCTCTCAAAACATATATTTGGTAAATAAGCAGGCACCATGGAAAACAAAGAAATTATTAAAAACATTATAAATGACAGTATTGAAGCAAAGAGAAAAATGCTTGAAGACTTTCAAATTGAGTATATTAATAACGTTGCAAGTAAAATTATTGAATCTTACAAAAACAATAAAAAAACTATCATATGTGGAAACGGCGGGTCTGCATCTGACGCATTGCATTTTTCAGCTGAAATGGTAGTTCGTTTTGAAAAAAACAGAGCTGCTCTTGCAGCGGTTACTTTAAATGAGAATGTATCTTCTTTAACTGCAATAGGCAATGATTTTGGTTATGACTATTCCTTTAGCAGACAACTTGAAGCCTTTGCTCAAGAAGGGGACGTTTTTATAGCTATATCTACAAGTGGAACCTCAAAAAATGTTATAAATGCTTTAGAATCTGCCAAAAAGCTAAGTGTATTTACAATAGGGATGACAAATTCTGATGGCGGTAGAATGAAAGATATGTGCGATTTGTGTTATTGTGCCCCATCTAAAGTTACTGCAAGGGTGCAAGAGTGCCACATACTCTTGATACATATAATAGCTAAACTTGTCGAAGAAAAAGTTTTTATCTGAAAAATTAGATCATAAAATGAAAAAGCACATCTTTAAGGATGCCTTTTTCGTTATTTTAACTTATGCTCTCTTACTCTAACAGCATTCCTCACTGTTTGACGATAATCCAATCACTTAAACAGTTTAAATATTAGTTACTTATTATCATTAGCTGTTGCATCAGTATTATCTTCTGGTTCTGGAAAAGGAAAATCACCAATACAAAGCGGATGACCAGTTGCATCACTATCGCCAATAATAATACTTTCTACGTCTATCTTTTCTTCCATCTCTTCTTCAACTACTTCTTCTACAACTACCTTTTTTACATCTCCACCTTCAGGTGCAACAGGTAAATCCCCATTGGGTCTCAGCTGCTTTTCAATAGACCCATTACTACAAGAACTAACAAAAACAGATAACGCTAACAAGCAAAACATCAATACCAACTTCTTCATTCTTTTCTCTCCTTTAATATTTTTCGTGCAAACTAAAGAGTACATTTAGTTACTCTGTCACTATTATACACAAGAACACAACATTTTAACAAGAATTTTGTAAAATTTTGGTAAAAGTTAAAATGTGCTCTGGCGGGTGCCTGGAAACGAAAAAGAAACCACGAAGCGTCTTTAAAACATTCTAACTAAACTAGTTTCTGAATATATTGATGTATTATCTAAGATTGGCGATTTGAAATGATTTTAAGGGGCAAATAAATGAAGAAAATACTTATACTAAACGGTCCAAACATAAATATGCTTGGTAAGAGAGAGCCACAAATATACGGAAATATTGCTCTCTCTGAAATTGAGGAGCAAATCGGCTCTCTTGCAAAAGAGTTAAAAGTTGAAGTTAAGCTTTTTTCAATCAAATCATGAAGGCAAGATTGTAGATAAAATTCAAAAATGTCTTGAAAATATTTCTGGTATTATAATAAATCCAGCTGCTTTTACGCATACGTCTGTCGCTATAAGAGACGCTTTATCAGCTGTTTCAATTCCTGCGATAGAAGTGCACATTTCAAATATATATTCACGGGAAGATTTTAGGCGCAAATCTTATATTGCGCCTGTCGTTTTGGGGCAAATTTCTGGACTTGGAGTTGGTGGTTACCTTTTAGCTTTAAGAGCATTGGCAAACTTGTAGCACCCCTAAAAATCATTTCAAATCGCCAATCTTAGATAATACATCAATATATTCAGAAACTAGTTTAGTTAGAATGTTTTAAAGACGCTTCGTGGTTTCTTTTTCGTTTCCAGGCACCCGCCAGAGCACATTTTAACTTTTACCA
>NZ_JAIXMW010000003.1:0-165527 GCF_020328115.1 Candidatus Endomicrobiellum agilis | reverse complement strand
TCTGCTCGGTCTGTAAAATTGGCGGTTATATTTTTATTCCTTTCGCTGGTTATTATTTACTTGGAGATTTTTTTTATGAACTTATTGATGAAGTTTTTTATTGAGGAAGTTCTTTAATATAAAAATGAAAAAACTTATATGTATATGTATATGTATATGTATATGTATATGCTCGTCGTTTGGCTGTAATAGAACGGCTGACAACGTCAGTCCTGCACCACAGTCCTTAAATGCTTCCGCTCCTGTACCACAGTCCTCAAATGCTCCCGCTTCTGAATTACAGCCGACACCAGCTCCAACAGTACAATCTAATCTTGACATAGCCCTTTTTGATGAATTTTGTGGTAAGGGAAATGGCGTTCCGTATTATTGTCATTCTTCGTTATCTTTGGTTGTAAATGTGATTTTAGCTTATTTTTCTGTATATGGTGGAAACCTCAGTAAGTTTTTTGGGATATTAAAAATGGTTTCCGCTTTTAGTTTTCCTGTACATGTGGCTCTTACAAATCCCTCTTTCTTGTCTAAGTCAAAATTAAGTTTAACCGCTTTAGCTGCAGATACATTTATATCGGTATGTAATCTTATAGTAAAAGACCCTCTGTTTAATGGTCATTTTGTTTTTTTGCAGCCTATTCTTGAGATTGTCCGATATTTTAGGTACCCTCATATTTATTCTATTTATTCTATCAAATGAAAAAAATAATATCTGTATGCTTATGTATATGCCTGATGTCTGGCTGTGATAAGTCGCTTAGTCATGGAAGACCTGCGAATGCTGTTGCTGAGGATAAAGGAAGCGAAGGCGTTCCGACGCAGTCGCTGACGTCAGATACTCCAAATGCTTCCGCTTCTGAACCTTCAAACACTCCTATTCCAATACCTGAGCCGAGTAAGTCTGCTCTGCCGTCTGATACTACTGATACAGGTAGCTCAGTTGGGAAATATGTCGGTTATGCTGTTGCTTTCATTCTGTCCATTATTGTCGTATGTTATGGCGGTTATAAGTTGCTTTATAGATTTGCAGACCCTAAACCTATCTTTATAAATAAATTGGATACTCTTGAAGAAAAAGATATAACAGAAGGTTATAAAGAATGTTATTTTTCGGGGAATTTTGGTTTGCATTGTTCTTATTTTTTTGATAGAGCGACATTTGAATATATTGACGAAATACCTGTTTATGCAACAGTTCATCGTTTTGTTCCTGAATGTGAATGTGAAGTTGAAATTGGCCTGTACTTTTATAAACCTAATCCGTCAAAGCTGAAACCTCTGTTGAGGAAGATATTCGGAATTAAACTACCTGAAGATTAGGAGCCTAGAATGCCCGAAAACGTTGAGAGCATTACGGAAGACATTTTAAAAGTGTAATATAAAAATGAAAAAAATAATATCTGTATGCTTATGTATATGCCTGATGTCTGGCTGTGATAAGTCGCTTAGGCATGGAAGACCTGTGAATGCTGTTGCTGAGGATAAAGGAAGCGAAGGCGTTCCAACGCATTCGCTGACGTCAGATGCTTCAAATGCTTCCGCTCTTGCACCTTCAAACACTCCCGCACCAACACCTGAGCCGAGTAAGTCTGCTCTGCCTGCGTCTGGTAATGTTGATACAGGTAGCTCAGTTTGGAAGATTTTTGCTTTCATTCTGTCCGTTATTGCTGTGTGTGGCGGTTATAAGTTGCTTTATAGATTTGCAGATATTAAGTCTATTTCTTTAGATGAAATTCAGCTTGTTAAAGATATGCCTGAAGGTTATAAAGAATGTGTTTTTTTTAATGGTCATTTTTTTGATTGGGATATAAATGAATTTGTTGAAGAAATTCCTGTTGGTGTAGAAGAAGGAACTTCTGTATTTATTTTAACTACTTACTATTATAAACCCAATTCGTTAATGCTGAAACTTCTGAAAACTTTGTTAAGAAAGATATTCAGAATTGAAATACCGAAGCCCCCTTATAATTATGATACGTAGGAGTCTAGAATGCCCGAAAACGTTGAGAGCGTTACAGAAGACATTTTAAAGGAAACACGCAACATCTACATTTCCGCACAGTCGTTAATAAGGCGGTTATGCGATAGGTTTGACGAGCCTCCCAGCGACCTGATTGGATATGTGCGAAGACATAATAAGTTCAGTTTACAGGACAAACAACAAGTCACCCGACGACTTGGCTACGCCGATAAAAAATGTAATGATATAAGTCAGCGCGTAACAAAGATACGAGCGTACGCAGATGTCGCACTGCACAGAGATGTTTTGTTGTAGATACAAAAGAAGAGCGGAGCAAGATAATGGTGTCTTGCTCCGCTATGCATTAAAGCATTTGGAATTAACAGAATGGGAACTCGGACTATAATATCACAAGCCCCTACCCTATTCATTATTGTAGCAAAAAAGGAAAAGATTAAGCATGAATTCAGAAGATGAAGAAAAACATATTACAGACAAGTCGAAGAAGCTTTTAAAAGATATGTACGCAAGGTTATGGGAAAAGAAGCTTATCTCACCGCAAACGGCTGTAGTTGGGTTGAGAGACGCAATAAACGCGACGGAATCGGTTGAGGAAAAGAACACTGACTTAATACCACATGAGGCAAAGAAAATTATAACTAAAATGACAGCTGGGATATTAATCACCAAAGAAATTAAATCCAGCGAGACTAGCCAGAAGATAAAGAATACTTTAAAAAAATACTAGCAAAACTTTCTAACGATGAACTTGAAGCGGTACTCGAGAATGCAATTCAAGCGCGGTCTGGGGAATCCTTTCATATCTTCACGGGAAAAAGCAAATAGAAGACAACGGACTAAGTGTGACAGACCAAAAAATACGCTTCAAGCCTGACAATGATAATCGTCAATTATGGCTTAACTTTAGCGGGGAAAAAAGCGAATATAAAATTACAAAAACAGGTACAAAAACAGGGATAACCACCACAACCTTTGACAAAAATAAAAATGAAATTAAACAAATAGAATTCTCCACATTAACGGACGACATGCGACCTTTTATCCATGCCATAAGTAAGCTACAAAAAGATAAGAACGCTGAAACAGACGTGAGAATGGACATCGATGTCAAAGAATATCAAAAGCTGCGTGGTCTAAGTCCAAAATCTTATAACAAAACAAAAAAACAAATACTTAAAAAAGTATCCTTACTTTTGAATGCTTGGGTTACAGTGCAAGTTAATATTACTGAAGGCGACAAAACAATAAAAAAAGTATAGATATACGTTTGATAGTCGCGAAAGATACAAGTTTCAACAACGGGAAATTATCCTTGTGGTTTACTCCTGATGCAGCCAAATACCTAACAGAATGCCACAATGCACGTACCTCCGTATTATTACACTACAAAATCAATTGTTGAGTCCCAACTTATATATTATATTCAAAACATACAAAACACAAAAAAATATCACAAAGAAAATAAGCAAAATCCAAACGAGTTTCTCACTATCACGAAAATCCTGCTGAAAAATACCAATTTGCCAAGTTATGAGAAAGTGATGAAGTTACCAACTTAATGCCCTCGCAGACAAATCAGTGGTTCAACGCAGGTTGTTCCCTCGAGAAAAATGCTCTAATATATTTAATGTATTTCAATATGTTTTACAATACACAAAAATTAAGAAAGAGTAAGAATGAGAAATGAAAAAGATCTTCGCGTTGCTATTAGCAATATGTCTGTTTGCAGGTTGTGAAAGGAAGATAACGGTAGTCCGCGAATCTATGAAGAAGGAATATATATAGCGCAGGATATTTTCAAACTGTATTTCGGCGATGCCTTTTTAGACCACATAGTATTAACTCCGATAGCCTTTTTTGGCGCAACCATCGCTTTTTTTGTACAATATTTCTAAGCCGCATTGGCTTGTTCTTTTGTAAATGTTGGAAAGAGTTAGAGAAAAAATAAAAAAGTAAAAGAAAGCTGTTTTAATAATGGTAGCGGAAAGAGAGAAATCTCAATGTTGTACTTTCTCCGAATACGGAGGAAGATGAATCTATAGAACTAAGCAATCTCTCTTCTCGAGATAACGAGGAGCCGAAAGAAGAGAAAAACGCGAGGAAGAAGACGCTCTATTTTTCCTAAGGGCAGACGTTACGATAAATTTGTAAACAAAGGTTTAACGCGAGCAGCGCCGCAGGCGAAACTATAGAAAAACTTGCGGTATACTTAGATTCGCATCCAAAATAAGTGATATGTTATATGAAAAAGATTATCTGCATTATTCTTACTGTTTTTAATTGCAGATTGTAATAAGCCTGTGATAGGGAAGGACTAAATTGCTAAAGATGCCGCAAGAAATGAAAAACAAATGTAAGAGACGCGTCGCGAAGACCATTACAGGTGCGCAAGAAAGTGGCAATACAAATAAGCTTAAGAGTACTACAGAGAGATGGAAAAAGCTAGAAGGACAATAGTACTTGAGCGCGTCTAGACGGAAACTGAAAAGACGCTCAAGCTTTCAATGACTAAGAGTATAGCAGGCGAAAAATTGCCATATACGTTAAATTATAAAAAGTATAACAGTCTTAATTTAAGGATATAGATAATGCGTTTGTTGAGTAGGATAA
This sequence comes from Candidatus Endomicrobiellum agilis, assembly GCF_020328115.1. Classification (NCBI taxonomy): domain Bacteria; kingdom Pseudomonadati; phylum Elusimicrobiota; class Endomicrobiia; order Endomicrobiales; family Endomicrobiaceae; genus Candidatus Endomicrobiellum; species Candidatus Endomicrobiellum agilis. The sequence continues at coordinate 160,942 of NZ_JAIXMW010000003.1, read as the reverse complement.
TTCTGGTTTGTTTAATAAGTTTTCTGTTCATTTCTTGCCAGTCGCATGTTCATAATAATGGAGCCGAATACATAGAACCTGCTTCTAATAATAATGGAGCCGAATACATAGAACCTGCTTCTAATAATAATGGCGCTGAATACATAGGGTCTGCCCCTGTTAAATTTCGTTGCGGACTGCCTAGCTGTGGCTATGTATTTGGTGCTTCTTTTGAAGGTAGTATCGGTAGTACCAATATCGGAGCCTTAGTTTTAACTATCAAAAATATCAAAAACTTGATTTCAACCAGTGGTTTTAGTGGCCTTGTTGACAAATTTCCCTCTCCCCCTGTTTTCTTGGCATTCCTTGCTAATTATGGTTTTAGTGTCCTTGCCGACACCTTTGCCTCCCCTTTTTTCTTGGTTTCATTCTTTGCTAATGGTGGTTTTAGTGAACTAGTTACTTCAACTATTCCAACAGCTATTTCAGCTTCAGCAATTGCGCTTTTGCTTACTGCGTATCATTGGTGTTATATGAAAGTATGGCGTGATGAAACAAAGTGCCAAGCTCAAAAATGACCTTATTAACCAAGTTATCGCCAATATAAGCGTTTTTTAGGAGAAAGAAACCAAGCGGTGAATGAAAATAGAATTCTTTAAGGCAAACTTGATACAGTAAATCAAGAGAAAACTACCGCAGAGATTCAAGCTTAGAACTTGGGTCATCACAGAATAGCAATCTTCAAACCCCGCTTTCCACAGCCAGCCGAGGGAAAAAGGACGCAGAGGCTCAAGTTTAGAGTTTGATTTAGGAGAATACTAATCTTCAAACTAATTTTAACCAAAAGTCGCTCAAGAGAGAGATATTACATTGCAGAACTCCAAATCGCCGCAGGACGATAAGCCTGTGGCTGAAATCCAGACTCTGAATTAGCAAGTTGCCAGCCTTTTAAACCAGCTTAATCAAATTAAAGCTGTTGCAGAGAATCGATCTCACGATTTGAATCGGCGGAATAAGCATTCTTCAAAGCGGACTTCACAAAGCCAATAAAGCAAATAACCAGCTCCAAATCAGTCTCAACCAAGTTACTCAGTAGAATGCCAAGCTTCAACAAGACTATTACAAAGTTCCCTGCCTGTTTGGATGAGGAGAAATCGGAGCAGAATGATAATATTCAAAGTGGAGAGCGGTTAAAACGTCTTTTAAACGAAAAAACTGTTGAATTACAGAACCTAGAGCGAGAATATGAGAATTTAAGCTTCTTCGGACTCGATATAACAGCCTTCAAAGTAAACTTGAAATCAACGCTCGCGAAGTTCGCATAAGAACATTTGCGCAACAGATAAGGTCTTATAAAGAGATACTCATGAAACAACAGACTGCGATATCTCTTATTACGTTATTTGACTGTAAGCAAAACGACAGTTTCCTATTCTAAACAGATAATTGATTGAGTTATTGGAAATGAACAGGGGCAGATATTGCTGCCGGAGAATATTGTCTTACAGCGGATAAATTTCTAGAAAATCTGCGAAAAGCGGCAGACGAGTATCGGAAGATTTCTAATGAGGTCGACGAACTGCAGCTTGTGGACTTATTTAGATTTTGGCGTTCTGACTGTGGAGTTTGGTAAGATAGCAGAGATAGATGGCATTCAGCAGATGACATATGAGAAGGTTAAGTCATTCGCAGAAAGTTTTATAGGCGATATTAGAATGTTAGCTAAAAGCTGTGACCCAGCTGTTTAATCAAGGTCTTTTGCGCTCCCGAATTCGCAGAGTCCCAGTTTTAAGTCGAATATAAATACTTCTTTCTGGTAAAATTCCTTTTTTTGATTTTCCGTCCAATCTTAAGCTGGACACAGATATTCCGTCTAGAGGTTTCCAAGTGTCCCGCGAGTTTTTAGAAAAACTTAATCCTAATCCGCACCCACGCCCGCGCTTTAAACCGCTGGAGCTTGTTTATGTTGAATCATCAAATAAGCAAGAATAAATAGCCGGGACTATGATTGTGTTCTCATGTTTGATTATTGTTATACTGATAGAAACGTGATTAAATACGTTAAAAAGTGAAAACGAAGCGACCGCAGATATACAGTAAATATAAAGTTACAGCGTAGAATCTTAAGCAGCCACATGGAAAGTATTGCTTAACACTCTTTGTATGCATTTTTATTGTATGATAAAAAAGAAAATATACAAAATAAATGCTGCCGCCGGTTACTTAGCTGGCTGCGCTGTTAGTCTTATGCGCTGCTAAAATAGATAGTTGTAAGGCTAATAACTCATACTTGCGCGCGAAATGCGGCATAGCGGATATCAAAGCGAACGAAATAAACGTATCAAAGCTGCTGGCAAATGAAGCGGTAGGAGCGGCGGCTGAATTCTCTCAAGGAGACACAAAAAAGGACTCATGAGAACAGCTGCTCTTCGTAAAATTTCGTAAAATAACGTACGAAACAAAAAACCGAAGCGGAATTAAAGAAGCAATATCCGCAGTTTGCGCGGCTAGAAGATAAATTAACATATCTTTTTATAAACAACAGGGCGCTTTATGGCGCTGCAGGCAATCTTATGCAACAACTTGTCAAAACTTTTTACAAACTCAGCGAAAAATCTTACAGTTTTATTCCGCCGTCTTAGACCTTATAGATACGATAGCAAGTGGCGCAACGGGCAGAGTTATTGGCGACGGCTGTTTGATTGTGAGGGATTACGATAAGCTTAGGTCTAAAACTTGTTCGTTTGACGTCCCAGTCTGCAAATCCTTTAGCTCCGCCTTAGTCGAGCTTGAAAAAAATCAACGAGAACAGTTCAAAACGGCCAGCGGTAGAAATAAGTGCGTTATTTCTTGAGGATATAAAAACTGTCGTAAATAAACAGGACTGTTGAATGGAAGTCAGCGGAGCCTCTGGCGTCAAAAACATGGCTGTATAAGCGTTTTTAAAAGTTTGGTATTGCCGCCGCGAAAATATATTTTAGTCGCTGGCGGTTATTGGAATTCAGATTCGTTATGGCTGTGCGGGAAATTGAAGATTATTTTTGTTTGCAAATTTGATTTTAAATTGAAAAATTGGTCTTAAAGATTGTCTTTTTTTATTGTCAATATGTTAATAATATTGTAAAATTTTACGTGTGTAAAGGACTATTTGATGTTGACAAAAGTTGCTATAGTGGGCAGACCAAATGTAGGCAAGTCCGCTCTTTTTAACAGACTTATAGGCAGAAAAAAGGCTATAGTTCATAAAGCGCCCGGCACGACAAGAGACAGAAATGATTGCGAGATTCTCTGGAAAGATAAAAAATTTATCGTTACGGATACCGCAGGCTGGAGCGCGGATATTTCAGTATTCTCAAGAGATATGTCGCGTCAGCTTGATGTTGCTATTAAAGAATCTGATATCGTGTTGTTTGTTGTCGATGGAAAGACGGGTGTTCATCCGATGGACGGCGAAATTGCGCATCAGATAAGGCTTAGTCGTAAAAAACCAATTCTCGTTGCAAACAAAATAGACACGCAGGCGGAGGAAGTCAGGGGATATGAATTTTATAAACTAGGTTTTGGCGATGTTGTTTTTGTATCTGCAAGCCACGGAAGAAGCACGCACGATTTGCTGGATAAAATCTGGGAAAATATCAAATATGACAGAAAAGTAAGGGAACCGCGAGAAATATTAAAAATTATTCTTGCGGGGAAGCCGAATGTGGGGAAATCTTCTTTTGTTAACGCCGTCGCTAAAGAAGAAAGAAGTATTGTCTGCGATGTTCCAGGAACCACAAGAGATTCTTTTACCGTACGCGTTCAAAGTAACGGCAAAGAGTACGTTTTAACAGATACCGCCGGACTTCACAGAGGCAGCAAGACGAAAGATGATATGGAATATCTTTCAACTTTAAGCGCGGATTATGCCGTTGAAGATGCCGATGTCGCCGTTTTGATTGCAGACGCTTCGCAAGGTATAGGCGAAACTGAAGTTAAAATTGCAAGGCTTCTGCTTGAAAAAAGGAAACCGGTTATTGTAGCCGTAAATAAATGGGATTTGATAGAAGAAAAAGAAGAAGCCGCAAAATATTTTACCGAACAGTTAAGAGAGAGAATGAAATTTATGAACTGGGCGGATATTATTTTTATATCTGCCAAAACAGGGCAGAGATTAGACAGAATATTTCAGGAAGCGGAGCTTGTCTTTAAACAGTATTCAAAAGAGTTGACGAAAGAGGAACTTAACGGAGTTATAAGAGACGCTCTTGCGGAAAAACCTTATGCGAGTAAAGGAAAAGCTTTAAAGCTTAAAGAATATGCGCAGGTGGCTTCAAAGCCGCCGGTATTCATTTTTTCGGTTAACGATATAGAGCTTGTGCATTTTTCTTACAAAAGGTTTCTTGAAAACCGTTTAAGGGCAAGATTTGGTTTTTACGGCACTCCGATAATTTTAAAATTCAGAAAATATTACAAGAAAGCGGCGGAACAATAAAAAATAAGAATGTTAATAAAAATTTTGTATATCGTTCTTGCATATTTATGCGGTTCGATTCCTTTTGCATATATTATTGCAAAAGCAGTCGGTAGGGTTGACATACGCGTTGTGGGATCAGGCAACTGCGGGTCCGCGAACGTTTTCAGGTCGGTAGGCAAAAGAGCGGGGATTGCAACGTTTATTGCGGATACTTTAAAAGGATTTATTCCCGTATATTTTGCGATTTTTATAGATAATACTTTTTTTTATTTTGTCGCTGTTGCTGCAGCCGCAATAGCGGGACATATGTTTACGATATTTTTAAAGTTTAAAGGCGGTAAAGGCGTTGCGACGGGGCTTGGCGTATTTTTGGCGCTTATGCCTTTGCCTGCGCTGATAGCGTTTGCAGTTTTTGGTTTGGTTTTTGTATTTTCCGGATATGTCTCTTTAGGATCAATATGCGCTGTTATATGTCTTCCTCTGGCTTCCTATTTTTCGGGGTATTCCATTGCGACTGTAGCGTTTGCTTTTGCCGCGGCGGTTTTTATTGTTTATAAGCACAAGGCAAATATAAAAAGACTGATGGAAGGCTCTGAACGCAGGTCTAAGATATTTAAGGAAAGATAATTCCGCTCTTTTCTATCTCTTCGGCGCGCTGTGGCTTTAGTTATGACAAAATAGTTTTACTCTCGGTTTCTACTCTCCTAAAAGAAGGAGAAAAGGGATGTAAGAGAGGGGATATTTTTATTAATATTTGTGGGAAATGATATGAAAATTACCGTTTTAGGCGCAGGTTCATGGGGAGCGACTTTAGCTGTTCTTTTATTTGAGAATGGACATGATGTTACTCTTTGGGAATTTGACTCAAGAAAAGCAAAAGATTTACAGGATAGAAAGATAAAACCGTTTGAGGCGGGTGCCGATTTGCCTTCGGGACTGGTTGTGGCAAACGATATGAAAAGCTTTAAAAACAGCGAAGCCATTTTGTTTGTAGTTCCTTCGCAGCATATGAGATCAGTGTGTACGCTGTTAAAAAATAACGGAATATCGTTTGATGGAAAACTTATAATCAGCGCGACAAAAGGCATAGAAAATAAAACTCTTTTGAGAATGTCTGAAGTAATAGACGAAGTTTTTGATGGAGTTTATAAAAATATAGCGGTTCTTTCTGGTCCTAGCCATGCTGAAGAAGTGTGCAGAAAAATACCTACTGCAGTTACGTCGGCGGCAATAAATCTTGAAACCGCTGAAAAATGCAGAATGCTTTTTATGAATGAATATTTCAGGGTTTACAATCAAACCGATGTTGCGGGTGTTGAAACCGGCGCTGCGTTGAAAAATGTTTTTGCGATAGCTTCTGGAATAGTCGACGGATTAAAATACGGCGATAATACGAAAGCTGCAATTGTTTCAAGAGGTCTTAAAGAACTTTCAAAAGTCGGAGTCGCTTTAGGCGGCAAAGAACAGACTTTTTACGGACTGTCCGGAGTGGGTGATTTAATGGTTACGTGTTTTTCAAAACATTCAAGGAATCGCGCTGTTGGGCAGGCTGTCGGAGAGGGAAAGAGCTTAGATGAAGCTGAAAAAAGTCTCGGTATGGTTGCTGAGGGTGTGAAAAATACGGTAAGCGCTTATGAGATAGGAAAAAAACTCAATATCGAGCTTCCTATAATAAATGAAACATATGCAGTTTTATTTGAAGGAAAAGATCCGCTTGAAGCTGTAAACAGTTTAATGACAAGATGTCCTGTTCGCGAATAACTGTCGTTTCTTTTCTCGGGCAGTCGGAGTGTCCTTCTATAGTTTGTCCGGAAAAAGGAGCGTGGTGATAGAAATGACAAAAAATGATATAGCGGAAGCTTTATCAAAAATTTTAAGTTCAAAAAGAGAAGCCGTTGCTGCGGTAAATAAAGTTTTTGAAGAGATGTTGAATTCTTTACAAAACGGCGATAAAGTTGTTATAACGGGTTTTGGAAGTTTTAATATGTTTGAGACAAAAACAAAAAATGGAAGAAATCCTAAGACGGGCGAAAAAGTTCTTATCGCTCCGATGAAAAAAATAAGGTTTAAACAGTCGAAAAATTTTTTTGAATAGTCCGGGAGACATAAGGTGTTTCAAATTCCGCCGATACCTGATAAAGAATATTTTACAATAGGTGAGGTATCGCGGATAACGCTTGTCCCAAAATATACGTTGAGATACTGGGAAAGCGAGTTTAAGCTTTTGCGTCCCGTTAGGAAAAGTTCTGGACAGAGAAGATATCGCAAAGAAGAAGTGGAGCTGGTTTTTAAAATTAAGGATTTATTATATAATAAGCGCTATGCGATCGCGGGCGTTAGAAAATATTTAATCGGCGATAAGCGAAAAAAGCTTACGGATTTACAGATTGATTTAAATTTAGATTTGGAACATCTTCCGGACTCTAAATTTTTAAAAGATATTAAAGAAGAACTTAAACATATTTTAAAACTTTTGAAAAAATAATACGTGTTGCTGCAATTTACATTGATGCTTTCTGCTGTCGGTAGTTTAGCAATAAGTCGGGGCGTGGCGCAGTTGGCTAGCGCACTCCCTTGGGGTGGGAGAGGCCGCTGGTTCAAATCCAGTCGCCCCGATGTTTTAAAATAGCGTCGAGTTTGAAATTTTGGCGCAGAATGTAAAATATTTGAAATCATTTTAAGTAATAAAGTAATGATGTATGGTTTATCTTAAATTTGTCGCAAAAACTAAAAGAAAAAAGACTTTGCAGTTTTGGTTGCAGAGTCTTTTTGTATTTATATGCTAGTTTGTAAACGTTGTTCCTAAAAAAATGAAGTCGCTTTTTATGCGGTTTGTAAGCGGTTATTTATTGGCTTTATTTATGCGCAAGAGACAGAAAATAGAGTGAATTTAAATGCAAAAGATTAGAAATAGAAAGTAAGGAAGTTGATATTAGGAGTTGTGTTCTATTCTTGCCGTAGCGTTTCGCCGTTTTGTCCACCCTTTAGATGAGATAGAGAAAATAAGAAGAATAAAGAATAAAAATATCATGGCAGAGAGACAACAGAAATTAATAAAGTTTTAAAAGTTTAAAATTAGATTTAAACATAGAAGGCGGAATGATAATGTGATTGAGCCGAGCTGGAATGATGTTAAAATAGCGGGAAGGACAAGAAAATAAAAAAGTGTTATTTGGCGTAAAGGACAGAGTTTTGTTTGAAATTTGCAAGTAAAAGCAAGTGGGGCAGTTTGGTTTGGCAGGCAGGACTTAGCCTTGAGCTTTTGGTATTTTGATTTCCTCGAAAAGTTGCGGATTTTACAAAAGTGGTCAAGAATATATCTTTTTTTATGATTTTCAGCGTTTTTTGCCCTTATTTAAGAACTTCATTCCCTTGCTTTAGTCCTGCCGGCATTTGGGAACGGCATTGCAGGACTAAACGTCTTAAGCTGTCAAGACGAGTTATTCAGCTTTGAACGATAGGCGAGAAGATACCTGCAGTATTAAATTGCTATGTTACAATCGTGCCGTTTAAAGTGGCGGTGGGAATAGCATATGTAGCGGTTATGTTTAAGCAAAATGGTCTTTATTATATCCGCTATATTTAGCGTTATATTTATAACACGGAGTCTTAGTGTCTATGTTGACGCGTAGCTAGGATGGACGTGGGCAAACATATTGTTTGGCACGATATACTACGTGGTTGCCGTCGAGCGAGGAAGGATTTGCAACTTTTGGACTTGATTTGCTATCTGAAAAACTTCCCGAATATTATGTCAAGCTTGTGAAAAGATATCCGACATTAGACAAAATTAATTACGCATTGCAAGATATTAGTCATGCGCGGTTAATGTCAGGGATAGCGCTAGCAATAGCGTGATGTGTATTGTGAAAATGAGGAAAGAATAAAATGTATGCGGAAATGATTGGATTAACCGTAACTATAATTATAAGTTGCACCTGAGATATGAGATTTAGTGTCTTTACATTTTTTGTTATATAAGGTAAAATATAAAAAGTGGTTTTAAGTTAATAAAGCAAGTTATTTCAAAGATGGTTTTATAGATATTTTAAAGAGATTTTAAGTAAAAGTTTGACAAAAATAAAGAGATTAAAAAGTTCGTCAAAAAATTATAATTGTAGCGAATAAAAAACAGCTTTGCTCGCAAGAAAAAAGAGCGAAAAAAAGAGCTGTATATTTTTATGAATGATGGATTGTTTGGGAATGGATTTTAATGCTTATTTAGCAAACTGGTATCAGATTAAAAAAAATGTGGTGTTTGCATAAGTATTTTAAGGTGAGAAAATAAGAATTAAAAATCCATTATTTTCGCGGAAGTCTTTTAGAGAAAAATTATGCGGAAATCTCAAAGAAGAAGCACATTGCTCTTGATATTTAATATTTATGGACGTTTTATGTGGACTTTTTGCATAGCGTAGAAACTATAGAAGCTCTCAAAGATTTTTTGAAAAAGTTGTTTTTAAAGTTTGTAAAGTTATTTTTACATAATATGGTGTTTGGATGTGTGGAGGAATAAATGTTAAAAGAAGGCGAATTGAGAATCCCGTCTGGATGCGCCATAAGTGGCATCATAGATAAAGAAAGCAAGAGATTCTGCGGCGAAGAAATCATTAAATCTATCGCTTTAATGCATGATCGTTCAAACGGATTAGGCGGCGGTTTTGCAGCTTACGGTATTTATCCGCAGTATAAAGATCTTTATGCGCTTCATATATTTTATGATAATTTGAGCGTTAAAATGCAGACAGAGGATTTTATTTCGAAATACTTCGAAATTGAAAGTGCGGGAACCATTCCTACAAGGTCTGTGCCGAGCGTTAAGAACAAGCCGCTGATATGGCGTTATTTTGTCCATCCGAAAAACTATACTGTAACAGGGGATATTATTGACGACGACGAATTTACCTCAAGATACGTGATAAAGATAAATAAAGAATTTAAAGGCGTGTACATTTTTTCGAGCGGTAAAAATATGGGAACGTTTAAAGGCGTCGGGTATCCTGAAGATATCGGTGAGTTTTTTATGCTTGACACTTATGAAGCTTATATGTGGACGGCGCATGGAAGATTCCCGACAAACACGCCCGGCTGGTGGGGCGGAGCGCATCCTTTTACAATGCTTAACTGGTCGGTAATACACAACGGCGAAATATCCTCTTACGACGCTAACAGAAGGTTTGTGGAAATGTACGGATATAAATGCACTCTTCAGACTGACACTGAAGTAATAACGTATTTATTTGACCTGCTTGTAAGAAAGCACAATATTCCAATAGAAAAGGCAATAAAAGTGGTTGCGGCTCCTTTCTGGGACGATATTGAGAGGGAAAGTAAGGAACTTCAAAACGAGTTAAAAAGTATTAGATCAGTTTATGCGAGCGCGTTGATTAATGGACCGTTTTCAATAATTTTAGGATATGAAAAGGGAATGATAGCTTTAAATGACAGGATTAAGCTTCGTTCTTTAGTTGCCGCAGAAAAAGGCAACCGAACTTATGTTGCCAGCGAAGAGAGCGCAATAAGAATAATATGCGATAGTCCGGACAGAGTTTGGTCTCCGAAGGGCGGAGAGCCGGTTATTGCTTTATTGGAAGGGGAGCAAAAATGAGTTTGGATTTTAATAGTCCCGCATTTGAAGTAATAAGAAACGAAAAGAAATGTATTCAATGTAAGGTGTGCGTGCGTCAATGCTCCAATAAAGTGCATTCTTACGACGACGAAGATAACGTTATCTGCTCTGATGATATAAAGTGCGTAAACTGCCACAGATGCGTTGTTCTTTGTCCCACGAGAGCTTTAGTGATAAAGAAATATCCTCTTGAGTTCAGGGAAAACGCAAACTGGACGGGCGCTGTGTTAGACGAAATTTATAAACAGTCACAGACAGGCGGCGTTTTGCTTTCAAGCATGGGCAATCCTAAATCTTTTCCTATTTACTGGGATAAGATGCTGCTTAACGCGAGTCAGGTTACAAATCCGTCTATAGACCCATTGCGCGAGCCTATGGAAACAAAAGTTATGATAGGTAGAAAGCCTGAGAAGCTTGGATTTGACGCCAAAGGCAAACTTTTGACAAAGATGCCTCCGCAAGTTGAGTTGAGCGTTCCCATTATGTTTTCTGCAATGAGTTATGGTTCGATTTCTAGAAACGCCCACGAATCTCTTGCCAAAGCCGCGACGGAACTAGGAATTTGTTATAACACCGGCGAAGGCGGTTTGAACAGAGATTTTTATAAGTACGGCAAAAATACGATTGTTCAAGTTGCTTCTGGAAGATTCGGCGTCCATAAGGAATATTTAAACGCCGGAGCTGCCATTGAAATTAAAATAGGGCAGGGAGCAAAACCGGGTATTGGGGGACATTTGCCGGGCAGAAAAGTCGGCGAAGACGTTTCCGCCACAAGGATGATACCCGTAGGTTCCGATGCAATTTCTCCCGCGCCGCACCATGATATTTATTCAATAGAAGATTTGAGACAACTTATATTTTCACTGAAAGAAGCTACGAATTATGGGAAACCTGTTTTTGTAAAAATTGCCGCGGTTCATAATTCGGCTGCTATAGCCTCAGGCATAGTGAGAGCCGGAGCAGATGCCATTGTGATCGATGGTTTTCGCGGCGGAACCGGCGCGGCTCCTACGAGAGTAAGAGATAATGTGGGTATTCCTATCGAACTTGCTTTGGCAGCAATAGACCAGAGACTAAGAGAAGAGGAAATAAGAAATGAAGTTTCTCTTATCATTGCTGGTAGTATCAGAAATAGTGCCGATGTAGTTAAAGCTGTTGCTTTGGGCGCGGACGCCGTTTATATAGGTTCGGCTGCTGTTGCGGCTTTGGGCTGCCATTTATGTCGCTCCTGTTCTACCGGAAAATGCAATTGGGGAATAGCGACGCAAGAACCTGAACTTGTAAAGAGGCTTAATCCAGATATTATGTATAAGAGACTTGTAAATTTGATATCCGCGTGGAACCACGAGATTCAAGAGCTGCTTGGTGGAATGGGAATCAATGCTATTGACAGCTTAAGGGGTAACAGACTTATGCTTAGAGGCATAGATTTAAATGAGAAAGAACTTGGGATACTCGGCATAAAATATGCAGGCGAGTAAAGCGTCTTAGTCTTTTGTATTTGAGCTTTCTTGTGCGTCGGGTTAGTACGCTCGTTAGCAAACTCTCATCCCTCATCGTGTCGTATAAATACAAAAAATTTTGCGTTTGAAAAGTTAAGGTAAGAGGAAGATATGAAAAAAATTTATGCGTTTGAAAGCAAATGTTTGGGATGCGGGTTATGCGAAGTTTACTGTAAAACGGCTCACTCGAAATCTAAAAATATAATAAAAGCCCACAAACAGGAAGATATAACTTCTGCAATAGTTATTGAAGAAATCTTACAACCGCCGGAAGTCGTTTCATATTTTGCGTTGCAATGTCGGCACTGTGCGAGTCCGAAATGTGTGAAAGCCTGCATATCCGGAGCAATGTATAAAGACGAAAAAGGAATTGTGCGTAATGACAAAGAAAGATGTGTGGGGTGTCTTTCGTGCGTTTTGGTTTGTCCTTTTGGCGCGGTTAAGAAGAGCGGTGACAAGAAGGCCGTTTCAAAGTGCGATTTATGCGTGGATTACGGTCAACCTCTCTGTATTGAAAACTGTCCTAATGACGCGATAAAGCTTCTCAATGAAGATGAAGCGGAGGCATTGAAATGAAATACTTAATAATAGGAAACAGCGCTGCAGGAGTAAATGCGGCAGATGCCATAAGAGCAAATGACGAAAAAGGCAATGTGACGATAGTTTCGAATGAAGAATTTAACGCTTACGGGAGACCTCTGATCTCTTATTATTTGAGCGGAAAAGTAAAACCTGAGAATATGTATTACCGCAACGAGGATTTTTATAAATTTAGGAATATAGAAGTGCTGCTAAATAGCGAAGCGGAAAAAATAGATGTGAAAAATAAGGAAGTTTTTATAAGCGGAGGTAAGAAACTCAGTTATGATAAGCTCCTTATCGCGACCGGCAGCAGTCCATTCATTCCACCGATTAAAAATTTGGATTTAAATAAACAGGAAAATGTGTTCACTTTTTTAACTTATAAAGACGGCGTAAAACTCAAAGGGAAGATAACGAAAAAATCAAAAGTGGTTATTGCCGGTGCAGGTCTTATAGGTTTAAAAGCAGCTGAAGGTTTGTTCGGACAAGTTGAAAGCATAACCGTTATAGATTTAGCGGACAGAGTTATGGCGTCGGTTTTGGATAAGGCTGCTGCTGATATTATACAAAGCCATATAGAGCAAAATGATATTGATTTCAAGCTTCAGACGAGTATTTGCGAGGTTTGCGGAGAACGAAATGTAAACAGCGTTGTTCTTTCAAACGGGGAGACTCTTGATTGCGATATTTTGATAGTGGCTGTAGGCGTTCGCCCTAATGTGAATCTTGCGAAAGAAGCGGGCATAAAGACGGCGAAAGGAATAATTGTTGATGAATATATGGAAACTTCGGCGAAAGACGTTTACGCGGCGGGTGACTGTGTTGAATCTTTGGATTTGCTTTTAAATGAGAGTAAAGTGCTTGCTTTGTGGACGAATGCTTCAAATCAGGGAGAAACTGCGGGTTTTAATATGACCGGAATGAAAAAGAAAGCTCCTGCTGCTTTTCCAATGAATGCCATCTCGTTTTTTGGACTTCAGCTTATTTCGGCAGGTATTATAAGCAGTTCAAAACAGGATGATATTGTCACGGATTCAGCGGAAAATAAACTCCGTAGATTGAATATCTCAAACGATAGCTTAATAGGATTTATTCTTATTAATTATAAACAGAGAGCTGGAATTTATACGGCTCTTATAAACGACAGAACAAAGCTTTCAACTCTTGAATACGACATAACATTGAAAGATATCGGCCTCGATGTGTATCCGAAAGAGGAGAGAACAAAAAAAATATGGAATCATAAAGGAGGATGTTAATCTGATTGGGCATATTGCGCCGCAAGTAGGTTATGTCAGATAACATAGAGCTATGAAGACTATAGATGCTTTAAATGTTTACTACCGCGATTTGAACAGTTCAATAGACGAGGTTGTTAAAACCGATAAAACTATTAATTTAAAAAATGTTTTTGGTCAGAGATATATAGGCAGGGGATTGCCTGAAGAAGTTAAATTAAAAATTTACGGCACGCCCGGAAATGATATGGCTGCATACATGGACGGAGCTGAACTTGAGATATTCGGGAACGGACAAGACGCCGTAGGAAATACTATGAATTGCGGAAGAGTGATAGTTCACGGAAGTTGTGGCGATACTTTGGGGTATGCCATGAGGGGCGGCGAGATTTACGTTGAAGGAGATGTCGGCTATCGAGTTGGCATCCATATGAAAGAGTATAAAGAAATGAAACCGATTATTGTCGCAGGCGGTAAAGCGGGCGAGTTTTTGGGCGAATATATGGCGGGAGGCGCGATTATTCTGCTTGGTTTAAATCTTTCAAAAGGTGAAAATATAACGGGAAGATTTTGCGGAACAGGTATGCACGGCGGTGTTATTTACTTAAACGGGAATGAAGATAAATATAAATTCGGAAAAGAGGCTGTAAAAGTTGATATTACCAATGAGGATATTTTATTTCTTAAAAAACATATTGATTTCTATGAAAAAACTTTTCAAAAGGATTTGAATCATTTAAAGTTGGAATCGTTTTCAAAATATGCCGCAGTTAATAAAAATCCTTATTCAAATATGTACTGTACTTATTGACGGGCGGAGCGGAATTTGAGTTATTTTAGAAACTAAGCCTGCTGTTTTTATAGCGATATTTTTTATATCAACCACTACGTGCTTGTGTCCGTAGTGGTTGCTTTGCAAGTGTATAGCGCGAATGTATAATACAGGAATGAAGAACAAAGGTAGTGAGCTTTTTTAAAAATTTAAACGTCGAAAATGGCTGCTTCCGATTTTTAGATGCCGATTACCCTAAACGTCAAAGAACGTTGAAAACATTTTGGCAAAATGAGGAATAAAAAGGAAGTAATGTAGGGGATTTTAACGGAAGAGAAGCTTTTTTGTCCCACTATGATTTTTTTATCGATTTATGAAGTATTCATGGTAAAGATGATTATTGCAGGCGATTTTTTTGAAATTTTTGTTCTAGCGGATTTATATGAATAAAAAAGTTATATTTTGTTTTTTAAACTGTTAAAAATTTTGTTTGGAATTCATAAATTAACAAGAGTGTTTTTGCGCTGATTCACAGATGGATAGAAGAAATCGGTTGATTGTAGTGACATTATAAAAGTGTTAAAGAAGTCAAAAAGAGCGCGGTTAAAATCCGCCGCCGATTTTTAGAGAGTATATTAAATTTAAAATTGTCAATAGTTTTGTTATTTTGTAAAATTATACGAGAGATTGAGTCGGTTTTCTTAGTACGCCATAAAGGGATGGAAAATGGAACGAGCAAAAAAGATTTTAAACGAGAAATATAAAAAAGCCTATCTTAAACTTTCAAACGGAGTGAAGCTTGAAGGGAACGCTATCGGCGCCGATGTAAGTGTCAGCGGCGAAATGGTTTTTAATACGGGGATGCTTGGCTACAGCGAAGCTATGACGGATCCGTCATATTTGGGACAGATACTTGTTTTTAGTTTTTGTCTCATCGGAAATTATGGAATTCCCGCTCTTAAAGACGGGAATCTTTTTATGTCTAAAGGACATGAAAGTTCCTCGATAAAAACACAGGGAATTATAGTTTCAGACATTTATGACGGTTGCTACCACCATGACGGAGGAAGTTCTCTCGAAGACTGGATGAAAAAGCAGGATGTGCCGGGAATTTCGGGTATCGATACGAGATATTTAGTGCAGATGATAAGAGAAAATAGGAATCTTTCCGGCAGGATTATTCCCGAAGGCGCAAAACCGCAGGACAAAAATAAATTTGAATTTTTAAAAAATTTCAAAAATAATGAATATATAGATCCAGCTAAATATAATTTGATGCCGTCTGTTTCGACAAAAGAAAGAGCGATATTGTGGAAGGGTTTAAAGAAGGTTGCCGTTATTGACTGTGGCGCAAAGTGGAACATTATGAGAATGCTTGCTGAAAGAGACTGCGAGGTTGAGCTTTTGCCGTGGGACAGTGACTTTTCTGAAGTGAAATGCGACGGCTGGGTTATAAGCAACGGTCCGGGAGATCCAAAAAATACGGGCGATCTAGTTGAGAGAATAAAGAAGGATGTTTTAAGTTTGGATAAGCCTATTTTGGGAATATGTTTGGGACATCAGCTTTTATCGCTTGCGTCGGGGGCAAAAACAAAAAGACTTAATCACGGACACAGAAGTCATAATCAGCCAGTTTTTTCGCTTCCTGAAAAAAAAGCATATATGTCAAGTCAAAACCACAGATATGCCGTCGAAAAAAGCTCGATACAGCCGGGTTGGGAGTTGTGGTTTGAAAATGCAAATGACAATTCTGTAGAGGGATTGAGACATAAAACCAAACCGTTTATGTCGGTACAGTTTCATCCGGAAGCATCGAGCGGTCCAAACGATACAAGCTGGATAATGGATGAATTTGTTAACTTATTGTAGTGTTATAATTATTTTGACTGTCATTTTTCGAAATAGTTTTACTGTTGTAAACGATTTATTTTGGAAAGAACGGCAATAAGTATAGAGTGTTTAATGCGGAAAGTTTAGCAAATACTGAAGCTGTTGTCTCCGCGAGCGCTGTAGCTGGAAATTTGGATAGAGTTTCAGAGATAATATCCGAAGACGGCAATAAACAAAAAAATGTTTCTCCATTTATAGGAGATTAATCGATAGATGAAAAGAGAACAAAAATATTTTATTTTTGTTGATATTAGTTCCTTAACGAAAAAATTTTATAATATTTAAGTATAAACAGCGTTTATTTCTGTTGTAAAGCGGCGGGATAAAGTTTCCGCTTGTTTGCACTTTCTTTTTAACAGTGCCTACCTTACGCGCGGGCAACGTATTTCTTCTTCTATGCGATTACCCGCTCCAGATTTAAAGGATACGAAGCACGCGAACTCGGACACTGGTACGATATGGTTTTCATGCCGCCAGAATATGGTTCGGCATGCCGCTCTTCACAATATTTAAAAGGAGAGCGCAGTGTCTATTCTACAGACAATCGGAATTCTGCTATTGTTTAGTTGAAATATATAATTAATGGAAATTTAAACGGTGTTAAGGCATGGATTTAAGATAAAATGAAAATGTACGTGAAAAAATCATTATTAAAAATAGAGCGCCTTTCGGTAGCTCGAATCCTTTCAATGAAAATGAAACTGATACCTTGAGCTTAGATTTCAATGAAAATGAAATTATTGTTTTATCTGCTGCAAACGGAAGAGGTAAAACAACGCTGTTGTCGTATATTGTTGACGCTTGGTATGAAATGGCAAAAAAGCATTTTGGGAGCGAAGTTAAAGATAAAAAATATTATCGAGTAGCTTCAAATGTTTATAACATGAGCGCAACTCAACCGTCTTTTGTGTATATAAGATTTCAAACTCCCGAAGGCTGCATTGATTATATTGATATTCTCGACATTCGGGGTAAGGTGAAAAACTATAATCAGGGTCAATATGATGAAGCTATACAGTTAAAAGATAAAATACCTCTTGACGCAATTAAAAGACAATTAAAGCAATATAGCTGTACAAAATATATTTGGCCTAATTTTGATGAAAATAAAGCTGAAAAAATATTCAGAAATAATATTGTTACTTATTTTCCTTCTTATAGATATGAAACTCCGGGCTATCTCAACGATACTTATAAAATCAACTTGAGTTTTGAAAAAGAGAGGGTATTTTCTTCGGATTTGAATAATCCGATTGAGGTTATAACGGGTTTGCCGCAGCTTGCTAATTGGATTATGGATGTTGTCTTAGATAGTCGTCAGCAGGGTTATGGCAAAAATGATAAAAATCCTAGCGAAAACAATTTACTCGGCGAAATAAATAAAATAATTACGCGGGCACTTATCTCTAAAAAGTTTGGAGAAGTTGAATTTAACATAGGTCAAAGAAATTTAAAAGGCGTTCGTATTGGTATTAAAAAACTAAATGAAGACCCAGATAAAAAAATAAATAATGTTGTTTATCCGACAATTTTCGATCTTTCTTCCGGCGAAGCCGCAATGTTTTGTTTGTTCGGAGAAATTCTTAGACAAGCGGATAATAACAAAAATAATATGCCGTTAAGCGATATTACGGGAATTGTATTGATCGACGAAGTTGATAAACATTTGCATATTAAACTTCAAAAAGAAGTTTTGCCCGAATTGTTTAAGCTTTTTCCCAATGTGCAGTTTATTTTGAGTTCTCATGCTCCATTTTTAAATATGGGTTTGGCGGAAGTAGTTAAAGAACGAACTAAAATAGTTGATCTTGATAATTTTGGGATTTCCAACAATCCGTCAACCAGTGAACTTTATAACGAAGTGTATAAAATGATGATCAGTGAAAATGAGAGATTTAAAGAAGAATATGATTCTTTGAAAAATGAAATAAATTCTGCCGGCAAGCCTCTTATACTCACTGAAGGTAAAACTGATGTGATGTATCTAAAGAAAGCGAAGGAAGTATTGGGGATTGAAGATTGTGATATTGATTTTTCTGAACGCAAAGACAGCAAAGACAGCAAAGACAGTGTCGGAGATGTTGAATTAAGAAAGTTGTTGAAGTATGTTTCAAAAATTAAACCAGGGAGAAAAATAATAGGAATTTTTGACAGAGATAATGATGAAATTGTCAAAGATATTGAAAAAGATGATAATGAATACAAAAAATATTCAGATGAGGTGTATGCTTTTTGTATTCCGTTTGCAGATCAGGGTTATGGAGATTCAATCAGCATAGAACACTACTTTCGCAAAGAAGATCTATGCAAAGAAGATGAAAACGGCAGAAGATTATTTCTTGGAGATGAATTTTATGAGTCAGGGAATAGTAAAAACGGGAAATTTCAGACAAATACCGCCTCGTTGAAAAATAAAATTGAAAAAAATGGGGTAATGGATGAAAAGGTTTACAAAAACAAGGATTTAAAGCATGCTGATTCGATTGCATTATCAAAAGGAGAATTTGCCAGTCTTGTGACAAATAATGCCGAATTTATAGAAGACTTTGATTTTTCAAATTTCAATTTAATCTTTGACAAAATAAAACGGATAATACAGATAATTAGGAAAGACTGAATAATTGATACGAAGAGGAAAAATATGCCAATTTTAGATTTTTTACTGCCTAAAGGCGAAAAAAAACAAAAAGTAATTCTTTTGGGTTCTGGCGCTTTGTCTATAGGACAGGCTGGGGAATTTGATTATTCGGGTTCGCAGGCTGTAAAAGCTTTGGAAGAAGAAGGACTTGACGTTATTATCATTAATCCCAATATTGCTTCCGTTCAGACTAACAGGGGTGTAAACAAAAAAGTTTATTTGTATCCCATCACTCCTTTTTGGGTGGAAAAAATTATTAAAATTGAAAAGCCTGCCGCAATCATCTCGAGTTTCGGCGGCCAGACGTCTTTGAACTGCGTTATAGCGTTGGAAAAAAGCGGAGTTTTAAAAAAATACGGCGTGAAAGTTTTAGGGACTCAAGTTAACGCTCTTGAGATGTCCGAAGACAGAGAGCTTTTTGCCCAAAAAATGAAGTCTATAGATGCGCCTATAGCAAAAAGTCATGCTGTTTCTACTGTAAAGGAAGCTTTGGAAACTGCAGAACAAATCGGCTATCCCGTTATAACGAGGTCTGCATTTGCTCTCGGCGGACTTGGCAGCGGTTTTGCGAAAACCGCCGCCGAATTGAAGAAACTTACGCAGGCAGCGCTTATGAGTTCTCCGCAGGTTTTAATTGAAAAATCTCTGCACGGCTGGAAAGAAATAGAGTATGAAGTTATGCGCGATAAAACAGGAAATACCATAACGATATGCAATATGGAGAATTTTGATCCTATGGGAATACACACGGGTGATTCCATAGTTATCGCTCCTTGTCAGACTATAAACAATATTGAAAACAATATGTTGAGAGATATGGCGATTAAGATTGCCCATAGCGTAGGTATTGTCGGCGAATGTAATGTGCAGTATGCTTTAAATCCAAACGATTACGGTTTTTATGTCATTGAAATCAATGCGAGGTTATCGCGTTCAAGCGCTTTGGCAAGCAAAGCTACCGGATATCCTATTGCATATATAGCCGCAAAGATAGTGATAGGGTTTGATTTGCTTGATCTTAAAAATCCCGTTACGGGAACTACTTCGGCGTTTTACGAACCGTCGCTTGATTATGTTACTTTAAAAGTTCCTCGCTGGGATTTAAACAAATTCAGCGGAGTTTCAAAAAATCTTGGAACGCAGATGAAATCTGTCGGCGAAGTTATGGCTATAGGAAGAAATTTCTGCGAAGTTATGCAGAAAGCTTTGAGAATGGTAAACGAAAATGAAGACGGCATAACGGTAAACGTTTTCAAAGATGCCTCCGATGAGGATATTGAGAAAGAACTTCTGTCGCCGACAAATTTGAGGGTTTTTGCGATTTATGAGACGTTCAAAAGAGGAAAAACTCTTGAGTATGCGTATGAAAAAACAAAAATAGATTACTGGTTCTTGTCGCATATTCTTTATCTCGCAAATATCGAGACGGAACTGCTTAGTTTCTTTGAAACGAAGATAAAAAAGGATATCGTTGCGGCTCAGGAATTATATGACGCCTATAAACAGATTCCGAAAGACCGTATGCAGCGTTTGAAATCAATGGGTTTTTCCGATTTTCAGCTTACAAAAATATATCTCTCGGCATGTCTTAACAGTAAAATAAAACTCAGTATAAAAGAGATAAGAAGCTTGTCTTTTGCCGTAAGAAAGCTGAGAAAGAAACTCGGAATTTTGCCTGTCGTAAAACAGATAGATACAACATCGTCCGAATATCCCACAAAATCTAATTATTTATATCTGACCTATGACGGAATACACAGCGATATGTCTTCGAAGAAAAATGAAAAGAGCATTATAACTCTGGGAAGCGGAAGCTACCGCATAGGGAGCAGTCTGGAGTTTGACTGGTGTTCCGTCATGACCAGCAGTTATTTTAAAAATAAGAAAAATGACAGCGTTATAATTAACTGCAATCCCGAAACAGTGTCGACGGACTACAGCGCTTCAGACAGGCTTTATTTTGAAGAGCTGTCATTCGAAAGAGTGTTGGATATTATAGATATTGAAACACCCAAAGGTGTTATCGCCTGCATGGGCGGACAGAATCCTAACAATTTGATCCAGCCTCTAAGCGAAGCGAAGGTGAATATTTTAGGACACAGCCAAAAGAGTGTTGACGCTGCCGAAGACAGAGAGAAGTTTTCCGCTATGCTTGATAAACTCGGCATAGATCAGCCGGAATGGACCTCTGCCGTTTCTCTTGACGATATTGAGGAGTTTATAAAGAAAGTCGGATTTCCTGTTTTAATTCGTCCGAGTTTTGTTCTTTCCGGAACTCTTATGAACGTTGCAAGCGACAAGCAGAGTTTAGATTATTATTTATCTCTTACGAAAGATATTTCCGTTGATTTTCCAGTTGTTATTTCAAAGTTCATTCTTGATGCAAAAGAGATAGAATGCGACGGAGTCGCGAAAGGCGGAGAAGTCATTCTTTCTCTCGTAAGCGAACATATTGAAAACGCCGGTGTGCATAGCGGAGATGCTACAATGGTATTTCCTGCACAGAAAATATACGCCCGCACGGTAAACGTTATAAAAGACATAGTGAGAAAAATAGTCAAGGGACTTGATTTAAACGGTCCTTTTAATATACAGTTTATAGCTAAAGACAACGATGTTAAAGTTATTGAATGCAACGCGAGAGCTTCAAGGTCGTTCCCGTTCATTTCTAAAGTTTCGGGTGTAAATTTTGCCGAGCTTGCGTGTAAAGTAATGAACGACGAGAAAGTGAAGAAGATTTTAATCGATGAAAGCGAGATCCCTTATGTCGGAGTTAAAGCTTCGATGTTTAGTTTTCAAAGATTGGACGGGGCGGATCCGGTTGTCGGCGTAGAAATGGCATCTACCGGCGAAGTGGGCTGTTTAGGCGAAAAATTTAATCATGCAATGTATCTTTCTATGGAAGCCACTCAGATAAGAAAACCAAAAAAAGGAATCCTTTTGAGCACAGGTAGAGAAAAAGATAAAGTTAAATTTATGGAAGTTATGGATAACCTCTATAAACTCGGCGTTCCGGTTTATGCGACAAAAGGATCTGCGAAATATCTTGAGGACAGAGGTTATAGCGTAAATACCGTTCACTGGAATCGCAGTCCGCGTGCGGTGGATATTATAATTGACGGAAAAGTTGATTTCGTAATAAATATAAATAAAAATTTAAGCGTTGACGAACTTCATAATAATTCAGAGATAAGAAAAATAGCCGTCAAGTGTGGATGCTCCATTTTGACGAATCTCGAAAAAGCAATGGCTTATTTGAGAGCGTACGATTCATACAATGAACTTCAGAATATTGAAAAATGTATTAGTCTGTAAATATATAAGACGGACAGCGTAATTAGTGCAAGGAGAGGGTAAAAACTGCTGCTCTGAATATCTGTAGATTTTGAAGGTGTAAAATAACGGAGTATGGGAAGTATAGAGAGAAATCTGAAAACTCGCGGATGCTAGACCTAATCGACAAGATGATAATAAAAATAAATGAGATAAAAGACGAATGAAAAAGATTATTGCGGGATTATTGGTATTAAGTTTGCTGGATTGCCAAAAACAGCCCGTAACTCACAATTATTCGGGGGAGTTGCTCAGCTGAAATACGAGGGGAGCCTAGAGTTTCAGCATGGGGAGGGACCCATACAGCCGCTTATCGCGCAAAATTTGCAGTTAAACGACGCCCAGCCGGCAGGTCTGCTCGCCGAGCTGAGAGAGATGTGCAAAAAAGCGAAGCCGAGATTGGGGAGATGCACCAAAAAAACAAAGAAGAGAAACACATGAGATTCTCGTGGCTTGAGTCCGCGGGGATGCCCTTATTCGCACGCGGAGTTGCTACGCGAGCAAAGAAAAGCACCGTGCTAAACTAAGTGGAGCGGCGATGATGCTCGCGATATTATGCCAGTTAAATAAAAAGCGGAAACTAGAAGAGTATTTGAAAAGACCGAAAAATTGGATACTAGGCAAACTCGGATATTAAAAAAGGAAGAGAAAGATGGACTGATGATAAGAAATTTGGAGAGGGCAACCAAGAAGAGGACTTGATAGTGCAAAAATCGAGGAACTATCCGCACTTTTGAAAGCCAGCGTCGCGGCGGTGAACAAAGAATGCATTGAAGTGATGGAAAAAAGCGCCACTGATTTATATAAGAAACCTCGTAATGAAGCTGGACGGAAGATAAAATATTTGGTATAATTTCTAGAAAATGCGTAAAAGCGAGGGGTCATAAAATGGCATTTGAAAAAAAAACGGTGGTTAAACAGTTTGGAATACATGCAACCGATACAGGTTCTTCCGAAGTTCAGATCGCTCTTCTTACTACGAGGATTAAAGATCTTTCGGATCATTTTCAGAAATTTCCAAAAGATTTTGCTTCTAGAGTAGGGTTTCTTAAAATGATAGGGCAGAGAAGAAAATTATTGGATTATATTAAGAAACATAACAAAGACAGTTATTCTTCATTGATTAAAAGGTTATACCTTAGGAAGTAAAAATAGGATCCGACAAAACTACAAAGGATGCAAGGAGACGCTTTTATAGATATTTCGAGCAAAGCGTTTGTTTGAATCTTTTGTAGAGAATATGCGGGTGATGCGGAGTTAAAAGTGGAGTATTTTAGAAAAGAGGTAGATGTTGGCGAAAAGAAATTTATTATTGAGTCTGGTAAAGTTGCAAAACAGGCAAGCGGTTCATGCACTGTGCGGGTCGGAGATACAGTGGTTTTGGTTACGGCGGTTGCTTTAAAAGAACCTAAACGCGACATAGATTTTATGCCTTTAACGGTAGATTACAGAGAAAGAACTTATGCAGTCGGCAAAATACCGGGCGGTTTCTTTAAAAGAGAAGCCAGACCGAGAGAAAAAGAAATATTGGTAAGCAGGCTTATAGATAGGAGTATCAGACCTCTTTTCCCCGAATATTGGAGAAACGATACGCAGATATCCGCCATTGTCCTTTCGCACGACGGAGAAAATGATTCTGAAATAGCGGCTATTTTGGGTGCTTCTGTTGCGTTATATACTTCCGATTTACCTTTTACGACGCCTATAGCTTCTGTGAGAGTGGGCAGAATAAACGGACAGCTTATTGTATATCCGCTAATTAATGAACAGGAATCGAGCGATTTGGATTTAATTGTCAGCGGAACTGAGGAAGCCTTGACAATGGTTGAGGCAGGCGCGCGTGAACTTTCGGAAGCTGAAATGCTTGAAGCTTTAAATCTAGCAAGAGAGACAATAAGAGGAATATGTTTAGTTCAGAAAACGCTTCCTGTAAAAACAAGAATTGTAGTTGAGCAGCCGCAGTATAATCCGTTACTTAAAGCTGACATTGAAGCTGAAGCGGTTTCAAAAGCTGAAGCGAGCGTTATGATTAAAGAAAAGGGAGAGAGAGAATTTTTCTGGGATTCGTTTAAAAAAGACATATCGACAAGACTTATCGAAAAGTATCCAGAAGAATTATCGTCGGATATAGATGCGATATTAGAAGATATTTTCTATAAAAAGGCAAGAGAGCTTGTTTTAAATAAAAAAGTTCGCACCGACGGACGCGATTTTAAAGAGATAAGACCGATAACTTGCGAAACCGACGTGCTTCCTAGAGTTCACGGTTCGAGTTTATTTACGAGAGGCCAGACGCAGGCTTTAGTAGCCGTGACGCTTGGGACTCCGGGCGATATGCAGATTGTGGATGATATTACGGGCGAGTATAAAGATCGCTTTATGCTTCACTATAATTTCCCTGGTTTTGCGACGGGCGAGCCTAAAAGTGAAAGAAGTACGAGCAGAAGAGAGATAGGACACGGAAATTTAGCTAAAAGAGCTTTAAGTCCGATTTTGCCAAGAGAAGAGGATTTTAGTTATACCATAAGACTGGTGTCGGATATATTGGAGTCAAACGGTTCTTCGTCAATGGCTTCGGTTTGCGGAGGTTCTCTTGCTCTATTTAATGCAGGAGTGCCTGTGAAATCAAGCTGCGCCGGCGTTGCCATGGGACTTATGAAAGAAGGCGACAATTATGTTATCTTAACAGATATTGCGGGAATGGAAGATCATCTTGGAGATATGGATTTTAAAGTTGCGGGTACAAGAAAAGGCATTACCGCTCTTCAGATGGATATAAAAATTTTTGGGCTCACGACTGAAATCATAGCTCAGGCTCTGGAACAGGCAAGACACGCTAGATTTTTTATATTGGATATGATGGATATGGCAGTTTCAGTTCCTAAAAATAAGCTTTCGGATTATGCGCCTCGCATAATAAGTTTGACGATACCTCAAAATAAAATAGGCGGGCTTATAGGTCCCGGCGGGAAAAACATAAGAAAGATACAGGAAGATAATAACGTTAAAATAGATATTGAAGAAACCGGTAGAGTTTTTATTTCGGGAACAGAGCCTGACGGCGTTGAGTCTGCAAAAGAATATGTTGAGTGTCTGGTTGCCGAAGCCGAAGTCGGGAAAATTTACAAAGGCAAAGTTACAAAAATAATGGCATTCGGTGCTTTTGCCGAGATTTTGCCCGGCAAAGAGGGATTAATACACATTTCGCAGCTTTCAACTCAGCACGTAAAAAAAGTTGAGGATTTCTTAAAGGAAGGCGACGAAGTTAAAGTCAAAGTGATTGAAATTGATAATCAAGGAAGAATAAATTTGAGCGTTAAAGCGGCTTTAGAATGACGGTGCGGGGTTTGGAAAGAGAAGACTTTGGGTTAAAGAATACATTAAATATTTTTTACAGTTAGCGTTAATTCAACTCTTTGCGCTCAAGACTCCGTATTTTTTATAAAAAGGTTGACGGATATGGTTAATGAAGACATTAAAAGCAAAGTAAAATCTCTTTATGAAATAATGAAAGAAGAAAAAATTCAGGAACTTGAGGTAAACTCAAAAGATTACAGTGTTTGCATAAAACGTAAAGATCACGATGAAAATAAAAGTGATCAGACAGTAGTTCAGAAAAAGCAGACTGTTGTGCAAGAGGATATTAAAGTACCGGTGGTTTTAGGCGAAACTATAAAGACGCCTATAGCGGGTGTGTTTTATAAATCTCCGTCTCCATCGTCCCCTGTATTTGTAAATGAGGGAGATGTTGTAGATATCGGAAAAACCGTATGCATAATCGAAGCGATGAAAGTTATGAATGAAATAAAAGCCACTTTTAAAGCGAAAATATTGAAAGTATTAGCGGAAAATGGAAAACCGGTAAATTCGGGACAGGATTTGTTTAAAGTGGAAAAAGTATGACGATAAACGGAATGTCGTAGAATAGAAAAATAGACTCTAGCGGATAAAGCGTGGTTTTATTTGCAGGAAGCCGTCGAAAAAAATAAAGGCAAGTCTCAGCCTGCTCAATTCAATGCTTTATCTTGCGTTGGATTGACACTCAAAAGAAGAGAGGACGATTATCAGACATCTTGAATACGGTCGCAGAATTTCTCCAAAATGAATTCCCCAAAGTTTTTCTGTTAAAGAGGATTGTTTTTGTGAGGAAAAATAAAAAAGTTAAAAATAAGAAACAGAACAGTTCAAAAAGAAACAGGGAAGCCGCGTCCCTGTTTTTTGCTTTGGCGTCTTTTCTAAGCGCTTATGTTTTTATTATTCCAGCTAGATCGGGGATACTCGGGCAGGCATTCTATGCTGTGATGTTTGGCGTATTCGGAACGGCGTCGTATATTTTGCCTTTGATATTTTTGCGGTATTTTGTGATACACGTTAGGCATTCCGTGAAGCAGAGAGAGAGACTTGATTTTATATGGTCTGTTATCTGTATTATTTCCTCTTCGATGTTATCCGAGTCAATACGTTTTATGTTTGCGCCTAAGCCAAAAATTTACGGCGGCTGGATAGGAGATAATCTGCATCCGTTTTTTAAAGAACTTTTTGGCATGCGGCTTGGTTTTGCCGTTATTGCGGCAATTTTTTTATTATCGGTTGCGAGGCTTTTAAAGATTCCGCTGAGAGCTTGCGCGTATAATTGCCTGAATAGTATGAAAGAGAGCATGATAAAACCTGAAGAAGAAAAAATTCAGAGCGCCGTATCGGAAAAAAAACGGGAATCTGTAACACAGCAGAAATTCGGGGGCGGAATTTCTAAACCTAATATTGTAAACAGACAGGAAAAAGAAGAAAGGAAAAAAGCGAAAAATCTTGATAATTATGCCGTCGTTGAACAGACAAAAGTTAATAGCAAGATTTTTGATTATAAGCTTCCTCCTGCCGATTTGCTTAAGAATGATTCTGCCGCAAATTTTGAGACGGACAAAAACGAACTTTTAAAAAGAGCGGAGCTTTTGAGAGCTACTCTTGCAGATTTTGATATCGGCGCAGAAGTTAAAGATATTATTCCTGGTCCTGTAGTAACGCGTTATGATTTGGTTTTAGCTCCAGGAATAAGAATACAGACTGTATCAAATATTGTAGATAATATTTCTCTTGCCATGCGTACTGCATCTATAAGAGTTGTTCCTATACCTGAGAAAGCGGTTGTGGGAATAGAAGTGCCTAACCTTTCAGGCGTTATCGTCGGTTTGAGAGGAATTTTAGAAAGCGGCGCTTTTGAGAATTCAAAGTCTCTGCTTACTCTGGCTTTGGGAAAGACAACTGACGGATCAGGTTATGTAACTGATCTGGCTTCAATGCCGCATCTTTTAATTGCGGGTGCTACGGGTTCGGGAAAAAGTGTCGGCATTCATACTATAATACTCTCTATTTTGTATAAAGCGCGTCCCGACGAAGTGAAATTTATGTTAATTGATCCTAAACGCGTTGAAATGACTGTTTATAAAGATATTCCGCACATATATAATCCGTGCGTTTGTGCGGCTGATGCGGATATTATAACCGGTCCCAGAGAAGCTGCGGCGGCTTTAAAAAAACTTGTAACCGTTATGGACGAAAGATATAGGAAATTTGCGAAGGAGACGGCGAGAAATATTGAAGATTACAACAATAAAATGGCTGAAACTGGAGGAGAGAAAGAGTTTTATATTATAGTTATAATTGACGAACTTGCTGATTTAATGATTGTAGTGCAGAAGGAAATAGAAGATTCCATACAGCGTTTAGCTCAGATGGCAAGAGCTGTGGGGATACATTTGATTCTTGCGACGCAAAGACCTTCAGTTAATGTTATAACCGGTATTATTAAAGCCAATTTCCCTGCAAGACTCTCGTTTCAGACGACGTCTAAAATAGATTCGAGAGTCGTTTTAGATATGCTTGGAGCGGAATGCTTAATGGGCAAAGGAGATATGCTGTTTTTGCCGTCCGGGGAAGCGAGGCCGGTTCGCCTTCAGGGAGCTTATGTTTCGTTGAAAGAAGCAGGGAAAGTTATTTCTTTTATAAACAATCAGAATTTCCCGAGACTGTACGAGCCGATAGTCGTCGAAGTTGAGAGAAACGGTGGTTTCAATGCGGACGAAGAAAAAAAAATGAAAAATTTAATTCCTGCGCTTAAGCTTATAAATGAGCGCAAGCGCATATCTCAGGATTTGCTTAAAGCGAATTTTGGCAGTTCCGCAAAAGCTACAAATATATTGAGCATTCTTGAAACGGAAGGTTTTATAACGAAACCGGAAGGCACTAATAAATGGCAGATAGACTATGATAAAATCAGGCGGTACTTAGAAGATAAAGTGGAGAACGGATAGTGAAAAGCGGCGCCGACGGCGGCAACAAAAAGCGAAATATATTTTTGTCGCTACTAAACAGCTGTGTCATTGCGGCGATGGTTTGCGTTGCTATTGCGCTTGTTTTGCCAATCGGTGTTTTAGCGCAAATAGAAGATAATAGTCTCAGCGATATTCTTAAGAAGATGGAAGAGGCTGAAAAAAAAATAAACACACTTAAGGCAGATTATACCCGGAGTATATTTTTTGAATCCACAAAAGAAAAACAGGAATTCGCCGGAACGCTGTTTTTAAAAAAGCCGGATAGCATTTACATAAATCAAAGAACGCCGCAGGAACAGCGAATATATATTGACGGCGGGAATATAACGATTTATGTCCCGGAAAACGAACAGGCTGTAATTGATGATTGGAAAAATGTCATAGACAAAGATTTTACTCCGGCAACCATTATAAGTTTTGGAAGCAACTGGAGAAAAATAAAAAGAACAAATGTAATAAGTTTTGGCGGCGAAAATGAAAAATATGTCGTAATTAAAATTAATCCGATGAAAAATGAAGATTGGAATATTAAAATATATGTCTCGAAAACGACTATGTGTCCAGGAAAAGCCGTTATAGAATCTGACGGAGTCAAAGCTGAAATCATATTTAAGAGTTATATTCTTAATCCCATGTTGGATAAAAATATTTTTAAATTCAACGCTTTAGCCGGCGTTGAAATAATAAAACTAAATTAGAAGATACAATGAAAGAAATAGGAAAATTGCTTAAAGAAAAACGCAGAAAAATGAACATATCTCTTACTGACGTCCAAGAGGTCACTAAAATTCAGGAAAAATATATTTCTGCAATTGAAGATGGCGATATGAGCGTTTTTTTTGCGGAAGTGTATTATAAAAGTTTTGTTAGATCGTACGCCGAATACCTTGGTTTTGACCCGGAAGAACTGCTTAAGAAACTTGATATAAGAAAGCGACAAATGTCCGTTGAAAAAGAACACTCCACAAATGCGGACGGGAAATTAAACAAGGAAACTTCTCTAAAAAGTAAAATTAGTGCTAAAAAACTGCTGATGATAGTGTTTGCAATAGTAACGGCGTTTTTTGTGCTTTTTTTATATCTTAGCAAGAATGTTTCAAGTGTTCGTCCGTCTGTTGAAACGCCGCTGCGAATCAAAACTTCAAATAATCGTGAGCAGACTGGTGTAATTGCTCCCGCCGTTGGAGAAAACAAAGAAATTTCGTCCAGTGCTAGACAGAAACTTCTTATTGAGGCTGTTAGGACTGTTTGGATTAAAATAAATTCTGACGACAAGATGGTTTTTGAAGGAACTATTGCTGAAGGCGGTAAAAATTCATGGGAAGCTGATAAATCTTTTACGCTAAAAGTAGGTTATGCGCCCGGTGTTAAAGTGTTTTTTAACGGAGAGCAGGTTGATGTGGTTTCAGGATCTGTGCAAGATGTCAATACGGTTATTTTAGAAAAGAGACGTCAATAAATTATATTATGCAAAAAGTAGTTGTAATAGCTTTAGGATGTCCCAAAAATACTGTTGAAGCTGAGTATTTGCTTGGAATTTTTCAAAGTAAGGGTCTTACGATAAGTAATAATCTTGATGAAGCCGATATTGCCGTGATACACACTTGTTCTTTTATAGAAGCTGCAAGAGCGGAATCCGAAAAATTTATACGCGCTGTTTTAAGCATTAAAGAAAAGAGAGATTTGCGCGTATATGTTTCAGGTTGTCTCCCGCAGTTGTTGAAAGAAAAAATGTCTTCGCTTTTCCCAGACATCGATGGGTTTGCGGGTACTGGTACGTTGCGGCATCTGCCGGATTTAATCTTTAATAAAAATTTTGATAAGCTTCTTTTGCCTCCCGGTGGTTTAAATAATTCGAATTATAGAATGCTTTCTTCAAACGTGCCTTCGGCGTATTTAAAAATTGCCGAAGGGTGCGACCATAGATGCAGTTTTTGCGTAATTCCTGCGCTACGCGGAAAATATGAAAGTCGTACAATAGAATCTTTAGTCGACGAAGCCAAAACGTTGGCGGGAAGTGGTATAAAGGAACTTATATTAATAGCCCAAGACACAACGAGTTATGGGCTTGACGTTTACGGCGCTTTTGTTTTGGATAAACTGCTTGCGAAGCTTTCAAAAATAAACGGATTAAAATGGATAAGACTGCTTTACGCTTATCCGTCGAGTGTTACCGATGGTTTAATTGAAGTGTTTAAAGAGCATAAAAATATTTGCAGTTACATGGATATTCCCATACAACATATAAGCAGAAATGTTTTGTCTGCAATGAAACGTCCGTTGAATACCGCTGGTATTATTGAGAAAATAAAGAGTAAATTGCCCGATATTGTTTTAAGGACGTCAGTGATGACTGGTTTTCCCGGCGAGACGAAAAAGGATGTGAGCGAGCTTGTAAATTTTTTAGATCTCGGGTACTTTCAATATGTCGGAGTTTTTGAGTATTCTAATATAAAGGAAGCTGTTTCGTCAAAATTTAAAAAACATATTAAACCTACCGTCGCAAAAGAGAGAAGAATATTGCTAGAAAACATACAATATAGTATTTTTAAATCGAAAATTGATGGAATGAAAAACAATATTGTTGAATTTCTCGTCGAGAGCTGCTTAAAAGAAGGAAACAGATATCATATAAAAGGAAGAAGCAGTTTTCAGTCTCCTGAAATTGATGGAAATATGATGTTGGCAGACGATAAACCTCTTGCCGTGGGAGAATTTTGTAAAGCAAAAATAAGAAACGTTAACGGTTATAATATAAGAGTATATATTTGACGCTTTTATTTTTAAACGGAATTTATTTAAGGTGATACTGAAAGCGGAGAGATTAAATGAATTTAGCAAATAAGCTTACTATAGCAAGAATATTTATGGTTCCGTTTTTTATTTTGTTTATGGAATTAGGCGGCGTCTGTAATAGTATTTTAGCGCTGGTTGTTTTCTGCGCTGCGTCGATTACAGATTTTTTTGACGGACAAATAGCGAGAAAAAATAAAATTATAACGCTTTTGGGAATATTTTTAGATCCTCTTGCCGATAAGCTGTTGATATCCGCTGCTTTTATATGTTTTGTTGGCATTCCGATGCTCGGCATTTCCGCGTGGATGGTCATTATCATAATTGGAAGGGAGTTTGTAATCACAGGACTTCGTTCTATCGCTGCGACCAAAAACATAATTATACCTGCAGATAAATCCGGAAAATTCAAAACCATATCGCAGATAGTCGCAATTATACTAACATTATTGATTTTAATAATAAATGAAACGCTTTTTAAGTTTGTGAGGCTAACGACGGATACTCTTAAGCTTTATGATTGCGGTTCTTATGCCACATTGGTGCTTATAATGAAAAGGATACCTTTTTGGGCAACTTTTATTACTGTTGTGTTTACGGTTTATTCAGGCGTAAACTATATGTTGAAATACAGAAAATTGCTCAGTAAAAATGGATAAAATAGTAATATTTTTTTCTTCAGTTTTTGGTACAGGTTATATAAAATACGCTTCAGGGACATTCGGCAGTTTAGTCGGTATTTTGCTTTGGGTGCTATTTGTTCCAGATACTTATATATTTCAAATTTTTGTGCTTGCTGCGATATTTATTATTTCAGTTCTATTTTCTTCGCTTGCCGAAGGTATTTACAATAAAAAAGATGATCGAAAAATAGTTGTAGACGAAGTTGCTGGAATGTGGTGTTCAGTTGCGTTTTTACCTAAAACCTTTATGTTTTTGTTTGCAGGCTTTTTGTTGTTTAGGATATTTGATATTAAAAAACCGCTGTTTATAAAAAAAATTCAGAAAATAAGAGGCGGTTTTGGAATTACCATAGATGATATTGTAGCAGGAATATTTGCGAATGTAATATTGCAGGTTGCGAGATTTGTGATATATTGAACCATGTTTTATTTCCTCAAAAAATCTCCTCTTTTTCGTGATAGTTAAACTTTGCGCCTGCAGCTGGTGCATCCTTAGTTTTTGAACCTCACATATCAAGCGGACTTACCTACCGATTTCGTGATCTCATATTCGAGCGAGAAACTCTTTTTTTGGATTGAGTAAACTTTCTTTTTACTTTTTCTTATTTGATGGAAATATTGAGATTTGGGGATAACACATAAAGCAATATTTCCTCTTTTCTTTTTTTTTGAGAGGTTTTTCTCTTGCGATAGAAAAGAATGTTTAGAGAAAATACGATTAATTGCGGTTAAAAAACTTCAATTTATCGGAGAAATTGGATAGACGGTCATTGATTATCACTAAAATTGAACCCAAACTATTGCTTTACTGATGTGTCGGTATCGAGAAGATTTTTAATTTTCTCTTTAAATTCTTTTTTTTCTTCGCCAGTTAATTTTGTGACTGGCGCTTGTCTCATTTTCTGGTAATCGAAGAATTTGCCTTTATGTTTTATTCTAAAATCTAAATGCGGTCCAGTAGTAAGACCTGTCATACCCACGTATCCCACTATCTGCCCTCGAGTTACTTTCTTACCTTTCTTTATCCCTTTTCCGTATTTTAAGAGATGTGCGTACTGCGTTTCATAGCCGTTTGGATGTTTTATGGCAACTAAATTGCCGAAACCTCCTTTCTCATAATGTGCTTTTATAACCGTTCCGTCGCCGATGGACACCACTGCTGTTCCAATAGGAGCGGCATAATCTATACCCTCATGAGCTTTTACGACTTTTAGTATAGGGTGGTATCTTCTGTATGAAAAGGACGAACTTATTCTGTTAAAACACAAAGGAGCTTTTAGGAATGCGTTTTCTAACGATTTGCCGTTTTCGTCGAAATAACAGCCTGTTTTTGTATTTTTTGTTTTAAAGTAAAAGGCGGTATTGGTTTTTGAAGTTGTCTCGTACCGCGCCGCAATAATCATTGATGACAACTTTTTATTTTTTTTGCTTATCTGTTTTATTTCGTAGACAATTTTAAAAACGTTGCCTTTTTTAGCCCCTGTGAAAAAGTCTATATGTCCTGCAAATATGTTTGTGAAAGAAAGTATTATGTCGCTTGGTATATTTTGAGATTCCATCGCTGCCCATAGGGAATGAGTGATAGTTCCTTGTGCTTTATATGTTTTTGTGTCTATTTCAAATTCTTTTTTTTCTGTTTTTATGATGTTGTCTGAGGACTTGGTTATTGAGTAATATGAAATGCCTGGCGGATAATACAAAAAGTTCGTCCATTCTCCAGTTTTTGGATCATAAAATATTTCAAAAAAATCTCCCGGTGTGCAATAATTAATATTTGTGACTTTTTTGAGTTCTCCGATGATGTCGCTTGAATCTTGTGCGGAAAGTCTTGTATTTCTTACCGCCAGAGCGAAAGTATCGCCGTGTTTAATCGTTACTTTTTCGGCATTGGGCTTATCATTTCTCGTCGGAGCTGTATATTCTTTAGTCGAGACCTTTTTTGTAACGATTAAAGCAACAACGACAGAGCAAAAAATGAATATTATAACGAAATATATGAAAGTTTTCTTTGAAAAAAAGTTCATAATAAACTTATTGTACTAGATTTTAAGTTTTTTGACAATTGATAGGTACTTATGATAAAATTAGCGTTTCAATCTGGTGTAAAATGTCTGGATTTTCTGGGAAGGAGAGGGAGGGAAGTACATGGCTGAGATAAAAGCTGTTTCAGGCAGTAAGATATTCAAAAGATATTACTACTGTTACTACAAGTTTTATATGCCCTCCTTATGACGTTATAAACCCTAGAGACAAAGAGTGGCTTCGAAAACTTTCGCCTTTTAATATGGTAAACATTGAATTGTCAGATTCTGGAGACAGAAATAATAAATACAAAAATGCCGTCGATTTGTTTAAAGAATAGCAGAGTGGCGGCGTACTTATATGCGATAAGGAACCGGCTTTGTATTTTTATGAGCAGGTTTTTGAGATTCGTAGAACTAAAATGACAAGAAAAGGTTTTTTTGCGGCTTTAAAACTCGACAATCCATATTCTGGGAAAGGTTTTATAAAATTGCATGAAAAAACGCTTGCAAAATCTAAAACTGACAAACTGAAACTTTTGGTTGATAAAAACAAATACCAATCCCGTTTTCGGTTTACTTGAAGACAGAAACCTTGTAGTTGCGGATATTTGCAGAAAAATGGCGAGAAGAGCGCCTTCGCCGGCGGCTAGAGATAGAGAAGGGACGTTCCATAAGTTATGTGTTGTCAGCGATAGATGTATAATTAGAACGATTGAAAAATATTTTGATGTGCATCCGTCAAAAGATTTTCAAAAACTTTCCAAAAAAGGAAATTCAACCTATAATAATGGTTTTTAAAGATGGTAAATACAGAATTTTAACGACAAAAAAAGAAGCGTTTCTCAAAAAAGCTATGCCCTGCAAAAGCAAAGCTTATAGAAAGCTGGCGGTAAGCGCTTTGCATTATGTTGCTTATACCGGACATCAATGCTTTGGAATTCACTTATGTAGAAAACGATAAGGAAGCGGTATTACTTGCACAGAAAACCGGAAGAATTGCAATTATAATTCCAGCAACGACTATTGAATCTTTAAAAACTGTCAGTTTAAATAATGAGATGATGTCACAGAAATCGACGTATTTCTATCCAAAGCTTGCAAGTGGGATAGTTACAGTCGGCTTAGTATAGATATAAGGATAAAGGATAGGCGCAGATTTGGCAATAGATATTTTTTTGACGCTAAGCGTATTTTTGACAGCGTGGCTTGGTTGGCGTGCGGGTTTTACAAGAACTTTTTTTGCGGGTCTCGCAGGCTTTTTGGCGATTTTTGCCGCAAGTAAGTATCCTTATCAAGAAGGAATAAATTTCTATTTAGTCTTTGCAATAACTGCCCTACTTGCTGTTATGGCTGGCGGCTTTACGTTGAGGCTAATTAGCTTTTTCTACCTGAATATCTTGGATAAAATCGGCGGGGCTGTGTTAAGCGCCTGCATTTGGCTTATAGTGTCTGTCAATATAATAGTTCCTACGGTAATTTGCGGAAATCATGTCTCTGACAGGACTTCTCATATATATAAAACTATTTCCAACATAATGCAGTCTAAGATTCCGGTATTTAAAGATTATGTTCCGCAATTGCTTGAAAGAAAAATAATGGAACGCCGAAAATAAGATTTAGGAGATATTATGATGAAAAAATTAAAATTGGGTTTTCCAAAAGGGAGTCTTCAGGATTCAACGGTTGAATTGTTTAGAAAAGCAGGTACGAGAATAAGCGTGTCATCGAGATCATATTACCCGATATCTGATGATGAAGAGTTAGAAATAATGCTTGTGCGTTCCCAAGAAATGGCGAGATATGTTCAGGACGGTTTTTTTGATGCCGGGCTTACTGGTTATGATTGGATTTGTGAAAGCGGCGCGAAAGTTAAAGAGATATGTGAATTGAATTATGCGAAATCGGGATTTAGACCTGTGAGATGGGTTTTGGCAGTGCCTGAGGATTCGAAAATCAAATCTATAAAAGATTTGCAAGGAAAACGGGTTGCGACTGAACTTTTAAATTATACAAAAAAATATTTTGCAAAAAACAAGGTTAAAGCAGATATTGAATTTTCATGGGGAGCGACGGAAGCAAAAGCAGGCAAACTTGTTGACGCAATAGTTGAACTTACTGAAACAGGATCGTCTCTAAGGGCGAATAAATTGAGAGTAATCGACGAG
Source organism: Candidatus Endomicrobiellum agilis (assembly GCF_020328115.1). Lineage (NCBI taxonomy): Bacteria > Pseudomonadati > Elusimicrobiota > Endomicrobiia > Endomicrobiales > Endomicrobiaceae > Candidatus Endomicrobiellum > Candidatus Endomicrobiellum agilis. The sequence continues at coordinate 124,929 of NZ_JAIXMW010000003.1, read as the reverse complement.
ATGCTTTCTTCGACCACAAGATTTATTGCAAATACCGTCGCGTTTGAAGACGCATGGAAAAAAGAAAAAATTGAAAGTATGTCATTGCTTCTAAGGGGAGCGCTTGCGACGGAAGGAATGGTGGGATTGAAGATGAATGTTCCTCTTCAGTTTTTGGAAAAAATTTCAGCCGTTCTTCCCGCGCTTAAAAAACCTACAATATCGCAATTGAGCGATAAAAACTGGGTTGCCCTGGAAATTATTATAGAAGAACGGACTGTTAAAAAAATAATCCCTGCACTGAAAAGATCCGGAGCGACAGACATTATTGAGTATCCGTTAAATAAAATAATCTATTAAAAAACATATAATTCGCTTCGCGCCAGTTTCTGATTGCAGCACTTGTCTTTCGTCGTTATTTCCAGACTTAAGGTGTTTTATGTTTTTTGCAATAATTGCAGTCTTGAAAGTATTGATTTTTAAGTATAGCGGACGCTACCTGAAATGCGCCATATTCCCGTAATGCCTTTAGAAACATCGCAGTATTTAATCAATAAACCTGACGGTTTATATGTTGATTGTACTTTCGGTGATGGCGGGCATACTTCATATTTGCTTGATAAGTTCAAAGACGTCAAAATAGTTGCTTTTGACTGGGATGAAGACTCTTTAAAAAGATTTGTTGAAAAAGAAAAAGAATTTGGCGAAAGAGTAATATTTGTAAGGAATAATTTTAAAAATATAAAAGAAGCTCTATCAAACGTAAACGTAAATAGTGTTGATGGCATCTTAGCCGATATCGGCGTTTCTTCAAAACAGTTTGACGATTTAGACAGGGGATTTTCATTCAATTCTAATATTCTTGATATGAGAATGGATAGAAGAAATAATTTGACGGCGAAAGAGGTTGTTAATTCGTATTCGTATGAAGATCTAGCTGATATTTTTTATAAATACGGCGAAGAATACAAATCAAGGCAGATTGCCTCCGCGATTCTTTTGCGAAGAAAAAGGGGGATAATAAATACGGCGTCTGAACTGCAAACTGTGGTATGCTCTGTGAAAAGGCGTGAAGGTAAAGTAAGTCCTGCGACTAAAGTTTTTCAGGCTTTAAGAATTTTTATAAACGACGAGCTTAAAAATTTGGAGACTTTGCTGCGTGTCGCTCCAGAATTGTTAAACGCCGGCGGCAGAACGGTGATAATAAGTTTCCATTCTCTTGAAGACAGAATTGTAAAACTGAACTTTAAGCAAAATTCCGAATGCGGAATATACAAAATACTTACGAAAAAAGTTGTTACGGCTTTGAAAGAAGAGGTAAAGATCAATCCCAGAAGCAGAAGCGCAAAAATAAGAGCGGCAGAGAAAATAAGTGTATAAATCGTTTTTAGCGGTTGTATTGATAATTTTAAGCGTCTTTATTTACCTTTGGCAGCAGAATACTTCCACGAGATTTGCTTATAAAATTAGCAGCTTGCGGGCGGAGTATGATAAAATCAATTCAGAAAATAAATCTTTGCAGATGAAAATTAATTCAATACTTGCTCTTGATAAGATGCACAAAATTGCAGAAGAAAGAAATCTTTTCAAGCCAGATGAAAATTCCATAGTTTACATTGATTAGGGTTCTCCTTGAGATGGTGAAAAAAAGAAGTAAAAAACGAATTGATAGAAAGACTGTGCTGGTACTTATAATACTGACAGTCTTTTTTATTTTATTTGCAAAACTCGTATATGTGCAGATTTTTTTGCACGGCAAGATAAGCCGTGCGGTCAGAAAAATGGTTAATCGTGAAAATATTGAAGTGTCAAGACGTGGCGATATTTTGGATTCGAAAGGGAAAGTTCTTGCCTCAAGCGTGAAAAAATATAGCGTTTTCCTTGATCCTAAGATAATAAAAGATTTTGACAGAGTGAAAAACGTTTTAGCTGAAAACGGAATAAAAATCAAAGAAAAAAGTTTAGTCGAATTAGGGGAAACGTCTTATGTTCCCGTGGCTTTTAATATCGATGCTGATGTTGTTGATAGAATTAAAAATGAGAAATTGAAAGGCGTCGGGTTTGAGAGCAAATATGTAAGACAGTATCCGGAAGGCAGACTTCTCGCTCATATTCTTGGAATAATGGGATACGATGGGAACGGACTTGAAGGTATTGAGAAAACCTACAACGAATCTTTATCCGGAAATACTGTTATGACTAAAACGATAAGAGATGGACGAGGTCGCATAATACAAAGTGGATTTGCCGATGCGCCGAAAATATGTGGGCAAGATGTTATACTAAGTATAGACAGAACCGTACAATTTATAGCGGAACAAGAACTGCGGGAAGCTTTTGACAAGCATAAAGCGAAAAAAGCGATATGCATCGTTCAGGATCCTAAAACTGGAAATATTCTTGCGATGGTTTCTCTGCCTGACTTTGATTCTTCAGAAAAAATTAGAGATATAAGGGTTTTGAGGAATTCAGCCATAAGCGATATTTACGAGCCGGGGTCGACTTTTAAAATTGTCGCTATTGCGGCGGCGTTAGAGTTGGGAAAGATAAAATTTACAGATAGTTTTTATTTGGAAAACGGCAAATATAAAATTGCGGGACATACCATAAAGGACGACCATAAAATCAGCGGCAGCGCATCTTTATGCAAGATTATGGAGCAGTCGTCAAATATAGGCATGATAAAAATTGCGCAAAAACTTGACCGCGAAAACTTTTACGAATATATAAAGAAATTCGGTTTTTACTCCTTGACGGGCATTGATTTACCGGGCGAGGCAAAAGGTCTTTTAATGGACGTAAAAAAATGGAATGCTTTATCTCTGCCTACAATTTCTTTCGGACAGGGCATAGGAGTTACGGCGCTTCAGCTCATAAACGCTTTTTCTGCTATTGCAAACGACGGGGTGTTAATGAAACCGTCTCTAATGCAGGATATAAGGAGAGCCGATAGTGAAACGGCGTCAGCTAAAGATGCTGCGACTTCGCAGGAGAGGCGGAATGTGGGGGAGACTGATGATGAAATGACTGCTAGTGTTTTTGACTTAAAAGAAATAAGAAGAGTTGTTTCCGTTGAAACTGCGCAAATGGTGAAAAAACTTTTAAAGAATGTCGTGGATTTCGGCACCGGCAGAAGTGCGAAAGTTCCGGGATATACCATGGGCGGAAAAACCGGGACAGCGCAGAAAGTTGATCCTACGATAAAAACTTATTCCGCAAAATATTATACCGCTTCATTTTGCGGTATGTTGCCTGCTATGAATCCAAAAGTTGTCATACTTGTTGTTATTGACGAACCTAAAGGCAGCAGTTATTATGCGACTTCAGTCGCGTCTCCCGTTTTTGCAAAGATTGCAAAAAGAATTGCAGAGTACTTAGGTATTGAAAAAGATGATGTCGATAAATTGCCACTTCAGAAGTAACCAACAGTTTACTATTGCAGCGTCCTTTTCTTTTACTGCGGAACAGTCTTGCAACGTTTTTCTCCTATATCCCTCCTTTCTTGGGTAGGTGGATGAGTCGTCGGACGATATCTTTAACCGGCAGCTTATTTAAGTAGAAGGATAAATAATGAAATTAAAAGAACTTTTATCTTATGAGAATGTGGTTGTTACAGGGAATGAAAATACGGAGGTATTGGGACTGTCGTTTGATTCAAGAAAAATTAGAAAGAATTACGCTTTTTTTGCGCTTCCCGGTCATAATACCGATGGTAGAAAATATATTGACGAAGCGGTGGCAAAAGGAGCTTCCGTGGTTATTGTTGATTCGAAGTACGATACTAATGCAACTCAGGTTATTGTTAAAGATATTTTTCGTTTTATGGCGCTTTTTAGCGCTAGATTTTATAATTATCCCGACAGAGAATTAAACATTATAGGCGTAACTGGCACAAACGGCAAGACGACGATTACTTATATGATTGAAAGCATATTTGCAAATTCGGGCGTTGGCTGCGGTGTTATTGGCACGGTTAATTATAGATATAAAGGTAAAATTATTGAAGCGGACAATACAACGCCGCAGTCTTTAGATATTTACAGAATTATGAGAGAAATGGTAGATATCGGCATTAAATACCTTGTAATAGAAGTGTCTTCGCATGCTTTAAATTTAGGCAGGGTTTACGGAATAGAATTTGATGTTGCCATTTTTACAAATTTAACGCGAGATCATTTAGATTTCCATAAAGATATGAACAGCTATTTTGAGGCTAAATCCATGCTGTTTAAGGGGCTTGGAGCAGGCAAGAAAGGCAGCGGGAAGTATGCTATAATTAACGCCGATAACGAATACGGAAAAAGACTTTTAAAAATGGGTATCAACGCCGAGATAAAACCTTATTCCGTGTTTGAGAGGGGGGCGGATTTTAAAGCCGAGAATATTAAAATCGCAAATAATGGCGGCATATTTGACTTGGTTTTTTGCAATGAAAGAGCAAAAATCGGGATAAAACATATAGGACTGTATAATGTTTACAATGCTTTAGCGGCTTTTGCCGCTGCCGTTTGCAGCGGAATCTCTTTTGAGAAAGCTGTCGAAGGATTAAATAACTCTGAACGGGTGCCCGGCAGACTTGAAAGAGTTAATACTAAAGGACTGGGATTTGAAGTGGTTGTTGATTATGCGCATACTGCCGACGCTTTAAAAAATGTTTTACAAGCTTTAAAAGAAATAGCCCACAAAAGAATTATAACTGTTTTTGGTTGTGGTGGCGACAGAGATAGAACAAAAAGACCGTTGATGGGAAAAACTGCCGTCGGAATGAGCGATTTTGTTTTTGTAACGTCCGACAATCCGAGAACGGAGAATCCTCAAGAGATAATTTTGGATATAGAAGTCGGAATAAAGAGAGCTGCCCAAAAAAATTATAAAGTTGTGGTTGACAGAGAAACAGCAATAAAAGAGGCTGTTATGATGGCGGATAAAGACGATATTGTTTTGCTCGCTGGAAAAGGACATGAGACTTATCAGGTTATAGGCAGTGAAAAGGTTCATTTTAACGATATAGAAATTGCCGAAAAATACATCGATTTAAAAGAGAAACAAAAAATTGCAGAAAAACAAATGGGGCAAGGAGAGTTTATCTTTTAATGGAAACATTTTATCTAAGAGATTTAATAAGAGCTGTTGGCGGAAAATTTATAACGGGGGATCCCGACTTCCAGATAAAAGGTATTTCAATAGATTCGAGAACAATAAGAAAAGACGAAGTGTATTTTGCCATACAGGGTGATTGCTACGATGGACATGATTTTATAAAAGAAGCTGTTGACAAAGGCGCTGTCGCCGTGGTGTATTCAAAGGATAGAAATGATTTCTTGAAATCTCTCCCGGATTCTACTTCAATAGTTAAAACTGACGATACTCTTATTGCTCTTGGAGAACTTGCAAAAGCGTATAGAATAAAATTTAAAGATGTAAAAACAGTCGGCATTACTGGATCGAACGGCAAGACCACTACAAAAGAGATACTGGTTTCAATTTTTAATAAAAAAGGGCGAACGCTTTCAAATAAAGGCAATTTTAATAACAGAATAGGACTTCCTCTTTCGGTGTTTAATTTAACTTCGGATATTGAGTACGCCGTTTTTGAGATGGGAACGTCTTTACGCGGTGAAATTAAAATATTGTCTGATATTTTAAAACCGGATGTCGGAATTATTACGAACGTCGGGTTTTCGCATTTGGAAACTTTTATTTCTCCAAAAGGCGTATTTGAAGAGAAAAAAGTTTTGTTTGATAGTGTAAAAGAAAACGGTTTCATCATTATAAATAATGATGACGAGCTTTTGAGAACGATATCTCAGTCCGGCGGACGTAGAATTATTACGTTTGCTTTGGACGCGTCGGCGGATGTGCGCGCTGGAAATATAGTATTGTGTTCCGATAAGACGGATTTTGAGCTTTTTTATAGAGAATCTACGGTAAAAATTACAATGTCTGCAAGAGGCAGGTTTAATGTGGCAAACGCTTTGGCTGCCGCTTCCTGCGCCATCGGATTTGGATTTTCTCTTGATGAAATAAAATACGGCGTAGAAAATTTTATGCCGCCTAAAATGCGGATGGAAACTCTCGTAACTAATACAAACGTTGTTCTAATAAATGACGCTTACAATGCAAATCCGTCTTCGGTAAAAAAAGCGATACAGGCAGTATTGCAGTCTTACATCGGAAAAAAAATTAATCTTGTGCTGGGCGATATGCTTGAACTCGGCGATAAATCAGCCTATTATCACTTTGAGCTTGGGAAATTTATTGATTCCCAAAACATAAATTCCGTTTGTCTTTTAGGCGAAATGACTCTTTATACAAAAGAAGCTTTAAAGAATAGAAGTGTTTTTCATTCGAGAGACGCGGATGCTCTTTTGAATGAGCTTGAGCAGACTCCTGTTGACAGTGATTCCGTATTTTTATTTAAAGCTTCAAGGGCTATGAAATTGGAAGAAATTTATGCAGAGTTTTATAATATTTTAGAGCAGAGAAACAAATAGTGCTATATCATATCTTTTACCATTTAAGCAGCGTATTTAGTCCTTTTAATGTTTTTCAATATATAACTTTTAGGGCAGGCGGTGCTATCTTAACGAGTCTTTTAATTTGTTTTGTCGCCGGTCATTACATTATAAGAAAACTTGAAACTTTTAAAATAAAACAAATTGTAAGAACCGACGGACCAGTAACGCATTTAGGCAAAAACGGTACTCCGACTATGGGCGGGCTGCTCATAATGTTATCTGTAGTCGTGTCGACTCTTTTGTGGGCGAAGTTTGACAATAGGTTTATTCTCTGGCTTTTAGTGGGGACTCTGTGGCTTGGTTTTTTAGGTTTTTGCGACGACTATTTAAAACTTAAGAAAAGAGATTCAAAAGGGCTTTCGGCAAAAGGAAAGCTTTTCGGTCAGACGGTTTTTGCCGCTTTCCTAGCTGCATATTTAAATTTTTTTCCATCAAATTTAAAATTTGCAACACTTGTAAACGTTCCTTTTCTCAAAGGGTTTTTTATAGATTGTTCTTTTTTATATATTCTGTTTGTGATTATCATAATAGTGGGCAGTTCAAACGCTGTGAATTTAACGGACGGACTTGACGGACTTGCCGTAGGCAGCATAGCTATCGTAGCTTTTTCGCTTGCTTTGCTTGCATATTTTGCCGGACATTTGCAGATAGCGAATTATTTGAAGATTATTAACGTATCCGGCGCTGGGGAGATATCAATTTTTCTGTTTGCTGTAGTGGGGTCGTGTCTAGGGTTTTTATGGTATAATTCGCATCCGGCGGAGATTTTTATGGGCGATACCGGCAGTTTGTTTTTAGGCGGAGTTCTGGGCATGTCGGCGGTATTTATAAAACAAGAACTTATTTTGGTTATTTTGTGCGGCGTTTTTGTTGTTGAAACGCTTTCCGTTTTTGTGCAGATATATTGCTATAGAAGAACAGGTAAAAAAATATTTAAGATGGCTCCGTTGCATCATCATTTTGAAATGCTCGGACAGTTTGAAACAAAAGTTACGATAAGGTTTTGGATAGTAGGAGTGATTCTTGCAATAATTTCTTTTGCATCGCTTAAGCTGAGGTAGAAGTAAATGAAAAAGAGTATAGGAGTTTTGGGTCTTGGCAGAAGCGGTGTCGCGGCTGCAAATCTTGCCGTAAAATTGGGATATAATGTTTTCGCAAGCGACAGCAAAGAAATAGAAATAAAAAATCTGAACAAAAGAGTCGTAAAAGAATTTGGCGGGCATTCAGATAAAATTTTAAATTCGGATATTATTATAAAAAGTCCGGGAGTTCATTCCGATATCCCTATTTTAGAAAAAGCCCGTAAACAAGAAATTAAAATTTTGAGCGAACTCGCTTTTTCTCTTGAAAATTCCAAATATAAAAAAATTATAGCTGTTACGGGAACAAACGGTAAAACTACTACTACTGATTTAATTTCAAAAATAGTAAAGGCGGTGCATAGAGATTCGATAGTATCGGGGAATATAGGGTTTCCTTTGGCAGATAAAGCTTTAAAAACTACGAAAAATACATTTATTACAATGGAACTTTCAAGTTATCAGCTTGGAGATACTCCGGGTTTTAGTCCGGATATATCGGTATTTTTGAATATTACTCCCGATCATCTCGAATATCACAAAACGATGAGAGCATACGTGAAAGCGAAAGAAAATATATTTGTCAACCAGCAAGACGGGGATTTTGCGGTAATAAATTATGACGACAAAATCTGCAGGAAAATATCTGAAAAAACTAGAGCGAAAGTGATTTTTTTTAGCAAAAAGCCTTTAAAAGACGGAGTGTTTTTCAGTGACGGAAACATAACTGTAAATATTGGGAAAAAACATGCTGTTATGAAACCTAAAATTAATATTGTCGGTATGCACAATATAGAAAACATTTTGGCGGCGGCGGCGGCGTCTTATGCGGCAGGAGTAAAACTTTCGGTTGTAGAGGAAGTTGTTTCAAAATATAAAGGCGTAGAACACAGAATAGAGTTTGTAAAAACTTTAAACGGTGTTGATTATTACAACGATTCAAAATCTACAAATGTTGATTCCACAAGAGTTGCACTCGAGTCTTTTGATAAAAATATTTTAATTATCATGGGCGGGCGCGATAAAGGCATTCCTTATACTTCTCTGAAAGAACTTGTAAGACGGAGGGTTAAATCAATTTTTCTTATCGGCGAAGCTGCTGATAAAATCAAGAAGGATTTAAAAAATGCGCCCTTTATTGATTGCGGTGATATGGAAAATGCTATAAAACGAATATTTAAAACTGCCGTCAGAGGCGATATAGTTTTGCTTTCTCCTGCATGTGCTTCTTTCGATCAATTTGAAAATTTTGAAGAACGGGGAAAAGTGTTTAAAAAAATGGTTTTAAGTTTAAAAAGTAGCGTCTAAAGTTAGTGTCAAGGTTTCCTTTTCGCCATTTATCGCGTATTACTTCAGTGATATTTTCATTTCTCTTCAAATTTTATTTTCGCTGGTGCTTTTGGAATAGGGTACGGTCTTACGAGCTACTATTTGACTGGGGAGTGAAAATTTTGCATAATCTGAATAATATAGCGTGGCGATAAAATAAAAGGAGAAGCCAGAAAATGAAAGAAGCAATACATCCTAAATATGAAGAGAGCGCGGTTTCATGCGCGTGCGGTTATACTTTTAAAACCCGTTCTACAAAACCTTTAATAAAGCTGGAAATATGCTCAAACTGTCATCCGTTTTTTACCGGCAAGCAAAAGCTTATAGATACGGCTGGAAGAGTTGAAAAATTTCAGAAACGTTTTGCAAAAACTGAAGGGAAAACTATAGTAAAAAATAAGACTGAGAAGAAAGTTCTCTCGCCGAAAAAAGTTTCGCGAAAAACACTCACTACTTCTCCTAAAAATACAAAAACAGCCTCTAAGACGAAGAAGAATAAAAAAGACAAGGATAAATAATTTTCGTAAGTGATATTGCGACAGAATCTTTTATGTGTATTTAAAGATTCTGTCATATTTTTTGCGTATAATAAAATTATGTTTTTAGAAAAATTGAAGTCATTAAATAGTCTGTTTGAAGAAATTGAAAAAAAACTTAGCAATTCATCTGTTGTTTCAAATCAGGAAGAATACAAAAAGCTCACAAAACAGTATTCTTACCTTCATCCTATTACAGAAAAGTATATCCGATATTCAAAGTTATTAGACGATATAAAAAATACTGAAAAATTAAAAGAATCGGTAGATGCCGAAATAAAAGAAATAGCTTTTGTTGAATATGATGATCTTATTGAGAAACAGCGTAAGATGGAAACTGAGATGAAAGTTTTGCTTATACCTCCTGATCCGAACGAGGACAAAAATATTATTGTGGAAATCCGTGCGGGTACTGGTGGCGATGAAGCCGCTCTGTTTGTAGGCGATTTATACAGAATGTACACGCGGTTTACCGAGAGAAACGGGTGGAAATATGAAGTTTTAGATTCAAACCCTACTGGACTTGGCGGTTATAAAGAGATTGTGTTTGAGATAAACGGCAGCAAAGTGTGGCGCTGTTTCAAATTTGAAAGAGGCGCTCATAGGGTGCAGAGGATTCCTGAAACTGAAGCGTCGGGAAGAGTTCATACGTCGGCGGTAACCGTAGCGGTTTTCCCCGAAGTGGAAGAAGTTGATGTTGAAATAAAAAAGGAAGACTTAAGAATTGACACTTATAGAGCTTCCGGAGCAGGTGGGCAGCACGTCAATAAAACGGATTCGGCAGTGAGAATTACGCATTTGCCCACAGGGCTTGTAATTGCGTGTCAGGATGAAAGAAGTCAAATAAAAAATAGAGCAAAAGCATTTAAAGTTTTAAGAGCGAAACTTTACGAACAAAGAATCTTAGAAAGTGAAAAACAGCTTTCGGATGATAGGAAACAGCAGATTGGTTCCGGAGACAGATCGGAAAAGATAAGAACTTATAATTTTCCGCAGAATAGAATTACGGATCATAGAATAGGATATAGCGTATATAATATTGCTGAAGTTATGGATGGGGATTTATCGGAGCTTGTCAATAAGCTCATTGAAGTCGATGTAGAATCTAAACTTAAGGAAAGTAATGTTTAAATGCTTGTCGATGAAAGTGTTTATACTTCACTGAAAACAGCCGGAGCATTTTTAAGATCAAAAGGACTTTCTGAACCAGAATCTGACGCTGAAGTTCTTTTAAGCTTTGTTTTACAAACCAAACGTTCAAAACTTCCTCTTATAAGAGGTCAAAAACTTACAGACAGGCAAGTATTGCAATATAAAAAGTATGTTTTAAAACGTTCTAAAAGAGAGCCTGTGGCATATATAACGGGATTTGCCGGTTTTATGGATTTTGAATTTAAAGTAAATAAAAACGTTTTGATACCTAGACCTGAAACTGAAATTTTAGTTGAAACCGTATTAAAACTTTCTGAAAGAGAAAATAAGAATTTGGTGCTGGATTTATGCACAGGTTCAGGCTGTATAGCCGTTAGTTTGGCGAAACTTGGTAAGTTTAGAAATGTTACAGCTTCGGATATAAGTTTTAGCGCTCTTGAAATTGCACAGGAAAACGCTCAAATCAACAATGCTCTCGATATAAATTTTATTGAAAGTGATATTTTCGACAAGATAGGCGATAAAAATTTTGATATGATTGTTTCAAATCCGCCTTATATTTCTGATGAAGAATATAGTACTTTAGAGCCTGAACTTAAATACGAGCCTAAGATTGCTTTAACGGCGCGCGACGGCGGCTTATTTTTTTATGGGGAAATAGCTTGCCAAGCCGTTAAGTATTTAAAAAACGATGGATTTATTTTGCTTGAATTAAATGCGTATAAAGCGGACGAGGTAGGACGAATATTTTCGAATAACGGTTATAAAAATATTGAAATAACCAAAGATTATGCAGGATTGCCGAGAATATTAAAAGCGGAAAAAGAATGCTGAAAGACTTAGTTTTTGGCGGTTAAGATAACGCGGGAAAAGATAATGAAGGGGCATTTAAGAAATGCGCGATATTCTATGATGTTAATTCCTATGCGGAAAATAGGATTTAGCAACTTAGTCGCTAATAAAAGCAGAAAAAAAGTGATGTTTTTTTTGCGTAATGCGATTTCGTGAAATTATGTTTAATACGGCTAAAGTTATACAATAATTAATAAATGATAAAAGTGGAAAATGTCCATAAATGGTTTGGCGCTAAACATGTGCTTAACGGAGTGAATCTTGAAGTCCGCGCCGGCGAGACTTTGGTTATTGTCGGTTCTTCCGGTACTGGAAAAAGCATTTTATTAAAAACTATCGCCGGACTTGTTAAGCCCGATACGGGTTCGATAAAGATTGACGATGTGGACATAATAAAATGTTCTGCATTTACTTTGCATGAGGCGCAGAAAAAAATAGGCTATGTATTTCAGGAAGCCGCCCTTTTTGATTCGCTTGATATTTTTGAAAATGTTGCGTTCGGTTTAAAAACTCTTACTTCGCTTAACAAAAATGAAATAGAACAAAGAGTTGTAAAGTGCCTTACAATGGTAGGTTTGGAAAATATTGAACATTTAAAACCGTCGGAACTTTCGTGCGGAATGAGGAAGAGAGCCGGAATTGCAAGAGCTGTTGCATATCAGCCGCGCTGTATTTTATATGATGAGCCTACTACAGGTCTCGATCCTATAATGTCTGATGTAATAAGCGATTTAATAATAAATTTGAGGGAACATTTGCAGATTACTTCAATTGTCGTGACCCACGATATGAACTCAGCGTATAAAATTGCGGACAGAATAATGATGCTTTATAAAGGCAAAATGATTTTTAACGGTACGTCTGAAGAGACAAGAAATACTAAAAATGAATATGTGAGGCAGTTTGTGGAAGGTTCAAGCCGCGGTCCTATAATTAACGACAGGGCTTTTGAAATGAAAAGAATATGAACAATCAGCTTAAACTCGGACTCTTTACGGCAGCAGGATTTCTTGCAATAGTTGTTTCAATTATTTCAACCGGGTCGTTTACATTGAAAAAAACTTACAATATCTATGTAAAGTTTGACAGTATTTCTGGTCTTACGCGGAAAGCTAAAGTTAAAATAGCTGGTGTTGATATAGGTGTTTTGAGGAATGTTTCTTTAGATGATTCGAAAGCAAAATTAAAGCTTTCGATAAGAAAAGACGTTGTTTTATACAAGAATGCTTTTGCTCGTATGGTGTCCGTGGGGATTGTAGGAACAAAATACATTGAAATTGTTCCGGGCGATTCAAGTTTTCCGGAGTTGAAAGAAGGCGATTATATATTATCGGAGCGAAAGTCCTCTATTGAAAGCGTTTTAACTGATATCACTGATAGAATCAATAAAGCGTTATACAACAGTGAGAAAGAGGGAAATCTAAAAGATATAGTAGAAAATCTTGCCAATGCTCTGTATTCTCTTAAGGAAGTTTTAAATAATCTAGCAGCGCAAAACAATCAGATTATGTCATCAATAAACAACTTTAATAAATTTTCAATTGATATTGCAGATATTTCAGCGCAGAATAAGCAAGATTTAAGAGATGCAATATCGTCAGTCAAAGACATTTCCGCAAAGGTAGATGTATTGGTTGCCCGCGTATATGACGGAAACGGACTGATATCGACTCTTATAAATGATGAACAGATGAGTAAAAATTTGAAAAAGACAGTAGTCTCTGCAAAAGAAACCGTTGAAAGTCTAAATAATACAATCAGAAAAGTTGGCAGATTGGAGTTGAGCTGGGACTATACTGGAAAATATGATATTAAAAATAGAAAATACGTAAACGATATTGGTTTAAAAATGTCGTCGAGCAACGATAAATTTTATTATTTGGGAATTGCAAACATTGTTGACAGTTGCTTAGCGGATAAGAATGAAAATGGAAATATAAATACTCTGAATGCTCTTTTGGGATTTAGGTCAAAAAAAGCTGAAATTTACGGCGGTGCAATGAAAAACAAATTGGGAATAGGTTTAGGATATTCGTTTTTCCAGCCTATATATGCTAATTATACAATGCTGAAAGTTTACTTGGACGTATCTAATTTTCGTAGAAATGAATACGGTCCGGAGATTGGTGCGGGCATGAGATTTGGAATAACAAAATGGCTCTATACCGGGGTTGCGATTGAAGATATCTTGAATAAAACTGCGGTTAGACCTTACATAAAGATTGAATTCAAGCAATAAAGGTTGGCAATGTTGCTTTGAAATCGTGGCCATTGTCGCAGTCGCTTAGTAATAGCGAACGTATTTCATTCCGTTTTTTCTCAAAGAAGTGTTCCCGAAGAATTTATTGTGGTTGGGATTTAAATGAAAAGACAAAAAACGAGGTTTTTATGCCAACAATGCGGTTATGAGTCTGTCCAATGGCTTGGCAGATGTCCTTCTTGTGGAGCATGGAGCAGTTTTACGGAAGAAAAGTTTTCATCATCTGTCAAAGCAAGCTCTCTTTCAAAACAACTTACCGGATTTTCCTCTGAAGTTTTAAAATTAAAAGATATTTCGACTAAAGATTTTTCGAGATACCGCACTGCGATAAAAGAATTTGACAATATGATAGGCGGAGGGATTGTACCTGGATCTTTAATACTTTTAGGGGGAGCGCCGGGAATTGGAAAATCTACGCTGATGTTGCATATATCAGACTCTTTAAGCAATGAAGCCACCGTCCTTTATATATCAGGCGAGGAATCTCTTTCACAAGTCAAATCGCGCGCCGAGCGTCTTAAAGTAAAAAAAGATAATATCTTTTTAGCTTCTGAAACAAATCTTCAAAATATTATAGACGCCGTAAATAAAATAAATCCTGAATTTCTGATTATAGATTCAATTCAGACAACTTATCATCCCGAACTTTCAGGCGCTCCGGGTACAGTGGGGCAGGTTAAAGAAACTGCGGCGGAGCTTTTAAGAATCGCAAAATCAAAAAATATTGCCGTATTTCTTTTAGGACACGTTACAAAAGAAGGGGATTTGGCAGGCCCAAGGGTTTTAGAGCATATTGTTGACACGGTATTGTATTTTGAGAATGAACGCCAACACACATATAGAATTTTAAGAGCGTATAAAAACAGATTTGGACCTACAAGCGAAATCGGGATTTTTGAGATGAACTCTTCGGGACTTTCCGAAGTTTCAAATCCGTCGCTTATTTTTTTGGGAGAGCGTACGACGGATACTGCGGGAAATGTCGTAACCGTAGCGATGGAGGGAACGAGACCTCTTCTTTTGGAAGTACAAGCTTTGACTGCAAGAACTGCTTTTGGCATGCCGCGCAGAATGGTTTCCGGATATGATGCGAACCGCATTATAATTCTTATAGCGGTTTTAGAAAAAAGATTAAATCTACCTCTTGGAATGCAGGATGTTTTTGTAAATATAGCAGGTGGTGTAAAGATTAAGGAGACATCTGCAGATTTGGCTGCCGCTTGTGCCATAGTGTCTGCAAACTCTAGTTTTATCTGTCCTAAAGATATGATAGTTTTTGGCGAAGTTGGTCTCGCCGGTGAAGTTCGTTCTGTATCGCTTGTTGCGGAAAGGCTTTACGAAGCGGAAAAACTTGGTTTTAAGAAAGCAATAATACCGAAAGGTAATTTAAAAAATTTGTCATATAGAGGTAAAATCGATGTGCTTGGAGCAGAAACGCTGGGAACGACAGTCAAATTTTTAAGAAATTGAAGCTTTAGACGAACGTTCTCTGGAAAGGGAAAAAATATTCATTAAAATTTACTTTTGTTTTTAATTTGCAATTGAACCTCAGATGGTGCGGAAGTAGGCAAAATACGTTAGCTGAAATTTAAGAGAAGAACGGAAAAACTCATTATTTAGAAAAATTATTTTCCATTTATTATTATGTATATAGTAAATAGTTCTTGAAATGAAATTTTTGATAATTTGTAAAGCAATCTGTGTTCTTATAGGAGAGTGAAAATGACTTGTTTAAGCAATATAGTGATAAATGGAAATGCTGCTCAAGCAAATTTCGTTTTGATGGAAGTTTTGAGAATGAAAGAGCAGAGTTTTTAGATAAATATAAAAGTCCGTCGGGAAAGGCGCAATATAAAAACTGAGAATAAAATCAGTTACTTCAGTTTTATGTCTGATTAAAAATTTTTTCTTCGACAATTTTTGCAATGATGTGTATTAAAAGTATGTGGCATTCCTGTGTTCTTGCAGTAATTTTTGATGGAGCGCAATAGCATAAATCACATATGTTTTTCATTTTTCCGCCGTCGGAGTTTGTAAATCCTATTGTAAAAATGCTTAACTTTTTTGCCACCTCTAGAGCCTTTATAATGTTTGGCGACTTCCCGCTTGTTGATATTGCTATAAAAATATCGCCTTTTTGCGCAAAAGCTTCAAGCTGGCGGCTGAAAATACAGTCATAGCTGAAATCATTTCCGATAGCGGTTATTGTTGATATGTTTTCAGATAGAGCAATGGAAGCGAGAGTTCCCCTGTTTTTTTCAAATCTGTTGACCATCTCGGCGGCAAAATGCAAAGCATCTGAAGCGGAACCGCCGTTGCCGCAAATAATTGTTTTTTTCTTATTCCTATACGTTTCGACAATTTTATCTGCAACATTGTAAATATATTCAATTTGCTCGATTTCAAGCATCTTCCTTTTTGTTTTAACGCTTTCATCGATGATATTTTTAATGAGTTCTTTAGTTTTCACTATTCTCTTTTTTGAGAGTCAGAACGAAACTATCTTCCAAAAATATGTTTGGTGAGGAAATTCGTGCTGACGCCGCCTTTGCGAAACTTTTCGTTTGTCATAATTTTATTGTGAAGAGATGAAGTATTTTTAATACCCTCTATTTCAACTTCTCTTAAAGCTCTGCGCATTCTTGTAATAGCCTCGTCTCTGTCCTCACCTAAAGCGATAACTTTTGCAATGAGACTGTCATAGAAAGGCGGTATTGTATATCCCGCATAAACGTGTGAATCTAGTCTTATTCCGGGACCTCCGGGCAAAAATAATTTACCGATTGTTCCCGGTGACGGAATAAAGTCTTTGTCGGGATCTTCCGCATTTATTCTGCATTCTATGGCATGACCTAGTATTTTAATTTTTTCAGAAACAATTGAGAGTTTTTCGCCAGCAGCAAGTTTTATCTGTTCTTTTACCAAATCTATGCCCGTAACCATTTCGGTAACGGGATGTTCTACTTGGATTCTCGTATTCATTTCCATAAAATAAAAATTGCCGTTTTTATCTACGAGAAACTCTATTGTGCCTACGGTGACATATTTTATGGCCGCCGCCGCATTTTTTGCGGTGCTGCCCATTTTCTTTCTCAGTGTGTCATTTATTAACGGCGACGGACTTTCTTCAATTAGTTTCTGGTGTCTTCTCTGTATGGAACAGTCTCTTTCGGGAAGATAGGCCGTTTTCCCATATTTGTCGCCGAGTATCTGAAACTCTATATGATGAGATTCTTCGATATATTTTTCCATATATATTTCAGGATTTCCGAAAGCAGCTTTGGCTTCTGTTTGGGCCATAGAAATAGAATTCTTGAGAACTTCCTCGGAAGTAACTATTCTCATGCCTTTTCCGCCGCCGCCCGCGGTTGCTTTGATGATGACGGGGTATCCTATTTTTTGGGCTATGGCAAAAATTTTGGGATCATCGATGTTGACAGGACCGTCTGAACCCGGAATTACTGGAATGCCTGCTTTTTTCATAAGTTTTATAGCTGCAATTTTATCGCCCATCTGTTCTATTGATTCTTTTGAAGGTCCAATAAATTTCAACCCGCAAGCTTCGCAGACTTCAGCGAAGTAAGTGTTTTCAGCTAAAAAACCGTATCCAGGGTGAATTGCATCCGCGCCTGAAATTTCCGCGGCTGCTATAATGCTTGGTATATTTAAATAACTTTCAGAAGCGCTTGCATGTCCTACGCATATAGATTGATCGGCAAGTTTTACATGCATGCTTTCCCTATCGACTTCCGAATGAATGGCTATAGTTTTAATGCCTAATTCTCTGCAGGCTCTTATGACTCTGCAGGCTATTTCACCTCTGTTTGCAATCAAAACTTTTTTAAACATCTTGTCTCCTGTTGTGTGCTTGCACATATAGCTCGAACTGTTTAAGAGGAATGGAATTTTCGTAAAGGCTTTATTATCTTTTTGCCGTCAATTTTCACTTTTTAAATTGCTTTGTATTATTTGCTTGTATCTACTATAAACAATTCCTGTCCGTATTCGACGGATTGTCCGTTTGATACCAAAACTTTTGATATTTTGCCTTTAATATTAGAAAGGACGTCTTTGATAATTTTCATCGCTTCAATTTGTCCGACTTTTTGTCCGACGGTTACATTATCGCCCTCTCTGACAAGCGGATGTTTGTCGTTGCTTTGGGCGCTGGCAAACGTACCCACCATTGTTGATTTGATGGCAATAAGCGCCAATTTCTTATTTTCTTCTTCTTTAGCTTTAAGCTTGGCATCCTCTTTTGCATCAGGCACTATAGCCTTTACATCGGTTTTCTTAAAGTATAAAGAATCATCGCCGCTTTGATACTGTATTTCTTCAATGTCTGTATCTTTTATTGATTTTAAGAATTCTTTGATTTCCTGCGGATTCATTTTTACCTCATTGGCTCCCTGTCTGATGGGTGGAATTATTTCTTTCTACTGTTTTCAATATGTGACAAAAATGTGTTCAAATGCGAACGACTGACTATTAAGTTTTTACGGGATTTTAGAAACTGCGATATCCTTTTTTACACTCTTTCCACATATTCGCCGGTTCTTGTGTCAACTTTTATTTTATCGCCTTTTTTAATGAAGAGAGGCACGTGAATATCTGCGCCGGTTTCAAGCTTAGCTGTTTTTGTTGTATTGGAAACAGAATCGCCTTTGATTCCTTGCTCTGTTTCAGCTATTGTTATTTCTATGATTATTGGAAGATCTATGCCGATGATTTCGTTTTCAAGATATATTGCCTCAACTTCAAGATTTTCTTTGAGGAAATTTACCATTTTGCCCAAAAGCGACTGAGGAACGGTTATTTGTTCATAAGAGTTCATGTCCATAAAATTGAAGTTTTCGCCCTCTTTGTATAAGAACTGTTTTTTCTGCCTTGTAACGCTCAGCATTTCAAATTTCTCGCCAGACTTAAAAGTGCGTTCAATAGTGCCGCCTTTTTTAAGGTGTTTGAGCTTTACGCGCATTACAGCGCCGCCTTTGCCGGGCTTATGGTTTTGAAACCATGTAATCTGGTAAGGCTCTTTGTCGACTAAAATATTAAGTCCGTTTTTGAAATCCGATGTTGATATCATCTTTTCTCCTGATTAATATACTGCTGAAGTCAACATTTCACAGCCATTTTCTTCTATTAGTATTGTATCTTCAATTCTTACGCCGAATTCGCGTTCAATATATATGCCCGGTTCTACCGTAACTGCCATATGCGTTAAAAAAACACCTTCGGTATCTGACGCTAACGAAGGCATTTCATGAATTTCTATGCCTATTCCGTGACCGGTGGTGTGAATGAATTTGTCTTTATAGCCGGCTGCTTCTATAATACCTCTTGCCGTCTTGTCTGCCCACGATAATGGCAGTCCCGCTTTTACTTCTTTTAGAACGGCATTTTGGGAACTTTTTACAATGTCACGAACTCTTTGTTGATTATTGCTAATTTTACCTAAAAAGTAAGTTCGTGTCAAATCTGAACAATAGCCGTTGTATATGCATCCTATATCCATCATTACTGTATCATTTTCGGCTATTTTGCGGATTGAACTCATATGATGAGGGTTGGCGGAATTCGGTCCTGAGGCGATTATAGGAGTAAAACTCTTCGTCACTCGGTTTTTAGCAAACAATTCAATCACCCTATAGTGAATGTCCAGCTCGCTTAAACCTGGTTTCAACTCTTCTTTAACTATATTGCATACCTCAGATGCAATTTGGCAGGCTCTCCTGAGATTTTTAATCTCAACTGTGCTTTTTACGAGTCTTATATCGTTTAAGATACCTAATTTTTTTATAAGATAGATTTTTTCGTGGCTTAAATTCTCGCTTATTAAAATAAAATCTGCCGCATTCATATATTTTGGATTAATTAACAAAGAGTTTATTTCATTTTGTTTCAAGATTTCTGCGACAGCTTTATATAAAGGCGCTCCTACGTGTATGCATATATCCTGTTTGTCAAAATATTCTCTTATCTGGTTTTTAATCATTTTTGAACAGATAACGTATATTCTGTTTTTTAATGCTAAAAGCCAGAATCCGTCAAATTCCGCGCCAGTAAGGTAAAAGGTTTCTTTTACATTTGTAAAAAGAATGCTATCTGGTTGATATTTATTAAATATTTTTGATATTTTTTCTTTCATGTTTTTCCATTTTCTTTTTTTAATTTTATTAGTTTTGGAAAAAAGGAGTTGACAATTTACAATCATTTTACTACAATAGCATTGCAACTACAAGAAGTGGTTGGAGATTAGTTATCCGCAGTCGGATAGAAAAAAAGGAGTTGTAGTAATGGCACAAGGCAAAGTTAAGTGGTTTAATGACCAGAAGGGTTATGGATTTATTTCTAATGATGACGGATCAGGTGATGTGTTTGCACACTATTCAGCTATTCAGTCTGAAGGTTTTAAGTCGTTAGCGGAAGGCGATAGTGTTGAATTTGAAATTGTAAATTCAGATAAAGGTCCTAAAGCGGCGAATATAAAGAAAATATAACCTAATTTAATACCCTAAAAGACCTCGTAAGAATTTTCTTTGAGGTCCTTTAGGGTTATATTATTTGTAAGCGTTACTATGTTAAAGATGTTATTTTTCTCAATGCAAAAAGGTACCCATCAATACCAAGTCCGGCAATTTGTCCTATGGTTACGGCGGCAATATAGGATTTATGCCTGAATTCTTCTCTTGTATATATATTTGAAATGTGAACTTCAATTGTCGGTATAGAAATTGAGGACAAAGCGTCTCTTATGGCTATAGATGTGTGAGTGAACGCTGCCGGATTGATAATAATTCCGCAAATTTTATTTAAGCTGTTTTGAATTTTGTCTACAATTTCGCCTTCATGGTTCGATTGAAAAAATTCAACTTCAACTTTGAGTTCTTTTGCAAGGGCAGTGAGACTTTTTTCAATATCTGCAAGAGTAATATTGCCGTAAATCGCAGGTTCTCTTATCCCGAGCATATTTATGTTAGGTCCGTTTAAAACGAGTACTTTTTTCATTTGTTTTCTTCGGTAAAGTTCTTTAAAACGCTTAAAACAACATCATCTTTTACATAGCTGCTGATTGCTTTTCCTATATCTTTTATTAGAACAAATTTAATATTTCCGTCAATGGATTTTTTATCTTTTTTCATAAGCGACAGCATTTGTTTGGCGTCATTTTTTGTATTTAAAATAAAACCTGCTTTATATAAAAGATTTTCAACTTCTTTGTATGTTTCTATGTTACATGTTTTTAATTCCAAGGAGAGTTTTATCGCAAAAAGCATTCCTATGGCGACCGCTTCTCCGTGTAAAAACTTTTTGTATTTTGTAATTGTTTCAAGCGCATGGGCAAAAGTATGCCCGAAATTTAAAACAGCTCTTAGACCCGTTATTTCTTTTTCGTCTTTTTCAACAACTTTAGCTTTATACGAACAGCTTTTATATATAGTATAGTCAAAATCTTTTGGCGATATGGTTGTTCCCTCTTCCAGCATGTCAGATAAGTATTCGTAAAATTTTCTGTCAAAAGTGAAAGCGTATTTTATAACTTCAGCAAGTCCGTTTTTTATATGTCTTTCGGACAAAGTGCTTAAAAAAGTAGAGTTAATCCAGACAAGATCGGGCTGGTGAAACACGCCTGTAACATTTTTACCGCCTTTTATATTTACTGCAGTTTTCCCGCCGACTGAAGAATCTGTCATTGCAAGAAGAGTTGTCGGCACTTGGATATAATTTATTCCGCGCATGTAAGTTGCCGCGAAAAATCCTGCGACATCGCCGACAATACCGCCGCCGAGAGCTACTGTGCAGCTTTTTCTGTCTATGCCCGCCTCAAGCGCACTATCGTATAAAGATGACAGACTTTTTATGTTTTTCCCGATTTCGCCAGCGCTTATAACTGCGGTTTTAACATTGAAGCCTTTCTGTTTTAATAAATCTGTGAAATATTTTAAATGCAGTTTTTCTACATTTTTATCAGTTATGACAAAAAACGTATTTGTTTTTACGGCTTTTTCTAGTACCGTAAAAAAATCATTTTCGGATTGCGAAATAACGATATCGTATTTCTTTGTTTTTAAATTTACAGTTATTAGTTGTTTCATAATTTTGCGGACAATTAATCTTAATATAGGCGCATTGCCCTATTAAGATTTTTTAGGAGTTATTGCTTTGAATGTGGAATTATCGACAGATAGTTCTTAAAAATTTGTTTTAATTTTACACTTATTTTACATTTTTCTAAGTTTTATTACAAATATTTGTATTGATTTTTATTATGATTTCCGCTTTGTGTATTTTGGTTTTGCTTAAATCTGCCTTTTGACAAAAAAGAGAAAACTTTAAAAACAGCGGTATTTAATAAGACTTTTATAAGGCTAAGTTAATTTTAGGATACTTGGTCTAGGTGCGAGTATTTTATAAGAGCATGTTCTTATTGAACTGGCGGCGGTAGGAATTGAACCTACGACCAAAGGCTTATGAGTCCTCTGCTCTACCCCTGAGCTACGCCGCCAATATCAAAATAATATGGTTATTCTATCCGTTTTTGCTGATAAAAGTCAATTCAAGTTTAAAAATAAATAGATTTCCTATTCAGTTTTCTTAACTGTTTTAATCTTTTTTTTATCGCTTTTTATACATGTTTACAAGAAAGGTATTTTCTCAAGCAATAAATAAGTATCGGTTATCGACAAAGTATTGTGCAGACAAAATTCTTAGTTCGTTGGACTTCGACGTTTTTTGTTAATCTTCTAATATAAAATTTCTAGAATTGAGCTGCAAGTTTTATTGTCGCTGTTCAGGCTTTTGTGTTTTTATTTGGCATACAAGCAACTCCGCTTTCCCTTCTCGCATTATTATCCTTTTAATATAAAAGTCAAAAGATTAAAATTTCTGCTGTTTACCGTTGTTAATATCCTTCTTTAAAAGAGAGATTTATTTTTAAAAACATATATGCTAAAATTGCCTAAATAAATGTAGTTTTAATTTCTAAAAGGGCAAATAGTGTTCGAACAATTATTTAAGAATATAGATGATATTTTGCGGAAAGACGCAGGTTGCAGCAGCGAACTCGACTACATTGAGCAGACTTCTTGGATTTTGTTTTTGAAATATTTAGACGATTTGGGACGGACAAAAGCTAAATCTGGCGTACTTGCAGGCAGAAAATATACAGATATAATTTCAAAAGAATTTCAATGGGATATTTGGGCGTGTCCCAAAAAAGACGGTAAATTAAATTGTAATAAAGCTTTAACCGGCGATGATATTGTTGATTTTGTAAACCAAAAACTTTTTCCTTATCTAAAAAAGTATAAAACGAATGGTGAGAATTATAATTCTATAGAATATAAGATCGGCGAAATTTTTAGCGAACTTAGAAATAAAATCCAAAGCGGTTACAATTTAAGAGAAATATTAAATATTGTTGATGAGTTAAAATTTTCTACTCGCGCTCAAAAGCACGAGATGTCCCATCTCTATGAATCAAAAATTAAGAATATGGGTAATGCCGGACGAAATGGAGGGGAATACTATACTCCGCGCCCTCTCATCCGGACTGTAGTAAAAGTTGTAGCTCCTGAAATAGGGAATACAAATTATGATAGAGCGGTAGGTTCCGCGGGTTTTTTAGTAGAAGCATTTGACTACTTGCATGAAAAAGTTAAAACAACGGCAGAGCGATTAAAATTACAGCAGAATACTTTTTATGGCAAAGAGAAGAAGTCGCTTGCGTATAGTTATTTGCCTGTCAAACTGAAAAAGCGAGGCTTTTGAAGAATCCAGAGAAGTAGTTGGTTTTTTCTATAATTCTATCAATTGATAAGGTATAAAAAGCTTTTTTAGTATTCGGAAAAATAAGTGTCGGAGGAACTATGAACGAAGCGGAAACTAGGGCAGAGCTTATAGATCCTAAGTTGAAAGAAAGCGGTTGTGTCGCGGAAAATAATTGTAAAATTTTTCGAGAGCTTTCTATAATTGAGCCAAAAGTCGGCATACGTTCTTCTCAAGGACTTAAAGCAGACTATGTGCTTTCTTATAAAGGTGTAAAACTTGCCGTTATTGAAGCTAAAAAATCAACTTTACAGGTAAGGGAAGGCGTCGCTCAGGCTAAGCTGTATGTCCAAAAATTAAATGTTCGCTATGCTTTGGCGACAATGGTACTGAAATTTATTTTACTGATATGATAACAGGAGAAGAGAAGTCAATAGATAAGTTCCCTGCTCCCGACGAACTTTATAATGATATTTTTACTCAACAAACTGAATGGCTTGAGAAATTTAATTCTGTTCCTTTTGAAACTAAAGGTGGTTCTAAAAATGTGCGTTATTATCAAGAAATCGCTGTAAATAAAGTTATGCGTGCGATTGCGGAAAATAAAAGTCATATCCTGCTGACATTAGCCACAGGCACAGGTAAAACCTATATAGCGTTTCAGATTGCGTGGAAACTTTTTAAAACACGCTGGAATGTGAACAAAGACGGCGCTAGATTGTCGCGTATATTATTTTTGACGGATAGAAATATTTTAGCGGATCAAGCGTTTAATGCTTTTTCGGCTTTTCCAGAAGATGTTTTAAAGCGTGTTAAACCCGAGGAAATAAAAAAGACCGGAAAAGTCCCTGTAAACGGCAGTATTTTCTTTACAATTTTCCAGACTTTTATGAGCGGCGCGGATGAAAAACCTTATTTCGATCAATATCCAAACGATTATTTCGATTTTATTATAATTGACGAATGTCACAGAGGCGGAGTAAATGATGAAAGCAAATGGCGCGATATTTTAGATTATTTTTCCTCGGCGGTGCGTCTTGGAATGACTGCGACGCCAAAACATGACGAAAATGCGGATACATACAAATATTTTGGCGAGCCTGTATATGCTTATTCTCTTAAAGACGGAATAAACGACGGGTTTTTAACACCTTTTAAAGTTCGTCGTATCCAAACAACTATGGATACGTATGTTTATGCTTCTGATGATGATATTATTGAGGGGGAAGTTAAAGAGAATTATGAATATGTAGAAGAAAATTTCAATAAGGATATTGAAATTGAAGAAAGAGAGAAAAAACGAGTTGAAATTCTTATGAATGAAATAAACCAAAAGGAAAAAACTCTTGTTTTTGGTAGAAATCAATATCATGCGGCTTTACTTAGAAATTTAATAAATCAAGTTAAAATTGATAAGAATTCTGATTATTGCGTGAGAGTAACGTCAGATGATAAGGAGATGGGCAATCAATATTTAAGGGATTTTCAAAATGATGACAAAACAATCCCTACTGTTTTAACAACTTCCCAAAAACTTTCTACAGGTGTTGACGCAAGAAATATTAGAAATATTGTGCTTATGCGCCCTGTGAATTCTATGATTGAATTTAAACAGATGATAGGCAGAGGAACGAGGCTTTCTACGGGCAAAGAATACTTTACAATATATGATTTTGTCGGCGCTTATAGAAATTTTTTAGACCCACGTTGGGATGACGAGCCTATAGACGATATAAATATAGAGGAATCTCCTAAAAAAAACGATAAAGGATGTCAAACAGTTTGATGTTGTAAAAAATGAAGCTTTGTCTGAGCAGTCGCAAAAAGGGAAAGTCAGAATAAAATTGGCAGACGGTAAAGAAAGGGAAACTCAGTTTATGACGCAAACGTCATTTTGGGATAAAGATACTCTTATATCTGCTGAACAATTTTTGCATAAATTATATGGTGAATTGCCTGTGTTTTTCACAAATGAGCAAGAGTTGAGGGATATTTGGTCTGACCCTGATACGCGGAAGAAATTTTTAGAAAAACTTGAACAGGCAGGATATGGATATGAAAAACTAAAAGATTTACAGCAGCTTACAAATACGCAAAACAGCGATTTATTTGATGCTTTAGAGTATCTTGCTTACAATGTTGAACCTCTGACAAGAGTGGTTCGTGCGCAAAGAGCAAAAGAGAAAATATCCGAAATCAAATGCTTTGAAGATAAACAAAAAGCTTTCTTAAACTTTGTTTTGGATAAGTATGTAGAGACCGGTGTTGAAGAATTGAAACAGGATAATCTGCCCGAACTTATAAAATTGAAGTATAAAACTATTGATGACGGCGAAAAAGAATTGGGACGTATCGAACAGATTAAAAATATTTTTATATCTTTTCAAAAATACTTGTACTGACATATATCAATTAAAATGAAAGAAACAGTTTATTTGAGTTTAGGGTCAAATATTGGAAACAGAGCGGAAAATATTATTTCCGCTTTTTCTTTTTTGCAAAGCAGTCTATTTTTGAATATTAAGAAAATATCTTCTTTCTATGAGACGTCCCCGGTGGGACCCAGTCAAAAAAGTTTTTATAATATTGTAGCCGAAGCGCAGACGGACTTGAAACCGGATGATTTGCTTTTGCTTATAAAGCAAGCGGAGTATATTTTAGGACGTAGGAAGACAATAAGATGGGGTCCGCGAGTTGTTGATATTGATATTTTGTTTTTTGGAAAGAAAATTATTGACAAGGTTAATTTAACTATTCCACATAAAGAGGTACAGAATAGACTTTTTGTTTTAGTTCCATTGGGCGAGATAGCTGGTAATTTTGTGCATCCGGTTTTAAGACGAAAAATCAGAACTATTTTATATGATAAGTTATTGACACTTAAATGCCAAAAGGTTAAAATCATACGAATAAATATTGCCAAGCGGTGTTTGAAAAATTGGAATAAGTGGTAGCGACAAAAGAAGCAGAATGGGGTTTGATATGAATAAAAAAACGGTTTTAACAATTTTGGAGAAGAAACATATCGGCGAAAAAATAACGATGTTAACCTGTTATGACTATGTTACTGCAAAACTTATTTCTTCACAGGATATTGATGCGTTGCTTGTAGGAGATACTCTCGGCAATGTCAAGCTCGGCTATGAAAATACTCTCTCCGTTACCGTTGACAATATGATATACCATACAAAATCAGTAAAAAGAGGCAACGCCGGAGCTTTGCTTATTACCGATATGCCATTTATGTCTTATGAGATAACTGTTGAAGATGCCGTTAGAAATGCGGCGAGAATTGTTAAGGAAGGCGGTGCGGAAGCAGTAAAAGTTGAAGGCGGGATTGAGATTTTAGATAAAGTTAAGGCGATTTCAGATGCAAAAGTTCCTGTCGTCGGACATTTGGGTCTTACTCCGCAGGCAATAAATAAGTTTGGCGGATTTAAAGTTCAAGGGAGAACGGAAGAAGCGGGCGAGAAACTAATTGCCGATGCGGAAGCATTGGAAAAAGCTGGCATATTTGCAGTGGTTTTGGAAGCTATTCCCGGTCAGCTTGCAAAAGAAGTTACAGAGCGCTTGAAGATACCTACAATAGGCATAGGTTCGGGGCGCTATTGTGACGGACAAGTTTTAGTTATTGACGATATGCTTGGAATGTTTACTGATTTTACGCCTAAATTTGTAAAAAAATATGCCGATGTCGGTAATACAATAAAAACTGCTGTGAAAAATTATATAGATGAAGTGAAAGAAGGACAATTTCCACGAGAAGAGAATACATATAAATGAAAGTTATAAAAAACACTTTGCAGATGCAAAAAATTGCTTTAAAACATCTTAAAGATGGCGATGAAATAGGACTTGTCCCTACAATGGGGGCTTTGCATGAGGGACATATTTCTTTGATTGCAAAATCTGTGAAAAACGATGATATCACTATAGTGTCAATTTTTGTAAATCCGACACAATTTGGACCTAATGAAGATTACTTAAAGTACCCGAGACCTTCTGAAAAGGATAAGGGAATCTGTAAAAAAAATCATGTGGATTATGTTTTTATGCCGTTGGTAAACGATGTATTTCCATCAGACTATAAAACTTTTGTAGAAGTAAAAACTTTGCAAGATATTTTGTGCGGGGCATTTAGGCCGAATCATTTCAGAGGTGTTGCCACAGTGGTTGCGAAGCTTTTTAACATATCGTGCGCCGATAGAGCCTATTTTGGAATGAAAGATTTTCAACAGCTTAAAATTGTAGAAAAAATGGCTAAGGATTTAAATTTCAGAACTAAAATTGTTCCCTGCTCTATTGCAAGAGAGAGAAACGGCCTTGCTCTTTCAAGTAGAAATTCCTATTTGAGTGTCGATGAGAAAAAGATGAGTATGAATATTTCTAGGATTTTGAGAGAAGCGGCAAAAGATTTTAGGTGCAGAAATTTTAATTCCGTCAAAAAAGATGCCGTAGATAAATTTAAGAAAATACCGGGAAGTAAAATTGATTATGCGGAGATTGTAAATTTTGATGATTTGTCGCCGGCTGATAAAAATACAAAGAAAGCAGTTTTTACGGTAGCCATATGGATAGGCAAGACGAGACTTATAGACAACGTTGTGATGATAAAAAGTAGAAGGCGGGTAAGGAAATGATAAAATCGGACTACTTAATTATAGGAAGCGGCATAGCGGGTCTTAGCTTAGCGTTGAAGGCATCAAAAAGTGGCAGCGTCTCTTTGATTACAAAGAAAAAACTGTTCGATTCGGCTACGGGCAAAGCGCAGGGCGGCATTGCTTGTGTTACAGATAAGTCCGACTCTTTTGAAGCTCATGCGCGCGATACGATGGTTTCCGGAGCAGGTCTTTGCAATGAGAAAATGGTTGAGAAAATGGTTGCCGAAGGTCCAGAAAGGATAAGAGAGCTTATATCGCTCGGCGTTGAATTCACAAAAAAAAATAATTCTGACTCAGAATTTGAACTGGCTCTTGAAGGCGGACACGGTAAAAGAAGAATTCTTCATGCCGGAGACATAACTGGAAATGAGATAGAAAGGGTTTTAATAAAAAATATAAAGAAAAATAAAAATATAGACGTCTATGAAGACCATACGGCGATAGATTTGATATTAGATGAGGATATAGTTTGCAGGGGCGTATATATTCTTAGTAATAAAAATAATAATACGGAAATTTTTGAAGCGAAAGTAACAGTTTTAGCTTGCGGCGGGGCTGGAAGAACATATTTATATACTTCAAATCCTGACGTTGCCACAGGCGATGGGATAGCGATGGCTTACAGAGCTGGAGCGAATATTGCAAACATGGAATTCGTACAATTTCACCCGACATGTTTATGCAGCAGCAATGCCAACTCCTTTTTAATATCGGAAGCCGTGCGCGGCGAAGGTGCTGTTTTAAAGCTTAAAAACGGAGAATCGTTTGTTGAAAAGTACAGTCCTCAAAAAGAGCTTGCTCCACGTGATATCGTGGCGAGGGCGATAGACAGTGAATTAAAATCCAGCGGCGAAAATTTTGTTTATTTGGATATCACCGCAAAAAGTAAGGATTTTCTTATAAAAAGATTTCCGAATATCTATGCGAAATGTTTTGAATACGGCATAGATATTTCAAAAGATATGATCCCTGTGGTTCCTGCAGCGCATTTTTTCTGCGGAGGCGTTGCGATAGATGAAAATGGCAGGACTACTATTAAGAACCTTTATGCAGCAGGAGAAACGGCGTGTTCCGGAGTACACGGAGCAAATAGACTTGCTTCAAACTCTCTGCTCGAAGGTATTGTATATGCGGAGAGAATATATGAAGACTCTCTGCAGTTTTTAAGAAAAGAGTATTCGGAAATTGACGTCGAACCTGTCAACAATGCACAGTCTTTAGCAAATGAACCTGCTGTTTTTGCGCGTAAGAGAGAAGCAGTAAGGCAGTTGGCTTGGGATTATCTCGGTATTTCTCGTTCCGACGAAAGACTTTTAAAAGCGCAGAGAAGAATAGATATTTTAAAGACGGAAATAGAACAATATTTCAAAAACGCGTCTTTTTCAATGGACGGAATTGAGCTGAGAAACATAGCGTTTGTAGCAGAAATGATTGTGCGCTCCGCAATACAAAGAAAAGAAAGCAGAGGACTGCATTTTAATACGGATTATCCGTTTATGCTGCCTGATGCGAAAAACACGATAATAAACATAAAGTGAAGTGAAGAAGTAGAAAAAAAACATTATGGACATAATCAAAATTCGCGGTGCGCGACAGCATAATTTAAAAAATATAGATATTGACATACCGAGAAATAAACTTATCGTAATTACAGGGCTATCCGGTTCTGGCAAGTCCTCTCTTGCCTTTGACACAATTTATGCCGAAGGTCAGAGAAGATATGTCGAGTCTCTGTCCGCTTATGCGAGGCAATTTTTGGAGCTTATGGAAAAACCCGACATAGATATTATCGAGGGTTTGTCTCCTGCGATTTCAATAGAACAGAGAAATCCGTCGCATAATCCGCGTTCCACAGTGGGAACGGTAACTGAAATTTACGATTATTTGAGACTTTTATTTGCCAGAGTAGGTGTTCCTCATTGTCCTAAATGTGGCAAGATAGTCCAACCTCAATCCGCGCAACAAATAATTGATGAAATTATGGATATGCCTGACGCTACTATGATTCATATTTTGTCGCCGCTTGTAAGAGGAAGAATCGGAACTTATGTGGAACTTTTTTCACGTCTTGCAAAGAGCGGATATTCAAGAGTAAGAGTTGATAACGAGATATTTACGCTTGATGAAAAAATAAAATTAAAAAGGTATAAAAAACATACTATAGATGTAGTAATAGATAGGATAACGCTTGATAAAAATTTACGTTCAAGAGTTGCGAATTCGATTGAAACAGCTTTAAAAGAGTCGAAAGGCGTAGTATCTGTTGCCGTAATAAAAGATGGAAAACCTGTTACTGAAACAGTTTACAGCGAACAGTATGCCTGTGCGGACTGCAGGATAAATCTTTCTGAAATTGAACCGCGACTGTTTTCTTTTAACTCGCCGTTTGGAGCATGTCCTGAATGCGGGGGGCTTGGGAATAAAGTAGAAATTGATGAAAATTTGGTAGTGCCTGATAAGAACCGTTCTATAAAACAAGGCGCGATTAGTGCGTGGTCGGAACCGATAACAACGAGAACAAATAGATGGAAAAACAGTTGGGGCGGGTATTATTGGGAGCTTTTAACTGAAGTCGCAAGAAAGAATAAGATATCTTTAAATGTGACTTGGAAAGAACTTGCAAGGGAACAACAGGAAATTTTGCTTTATGGGCAGGGCGATTTTGAGGGTGTTATAAAAAACATGCAGCGTAGATATAATGAAACAGAATCCGCTTTTGTACGAGAAGAAATTTATAATAAGTATATGAGCAGGAAAATCTGTCCTCTATGCGGTGGAAAAAGACTTAAAAGAGAAGCGCTTTCAGTTTTAGTTGACGGAAAGTCAATTTCAGATATTACAAGGATGTCCATCGAAAAGTCATTTGATTTTTTCAGTAAAATCGAATTCAGCGGTAAAGATAAGGTTATAAGCAAGGTTATTTTGAAAGAAATACGCGAAAGACTGCAGTTTTTAAATAATGTCGGTTTAGGATATTTAAGTTTAGAGAGGGAAAGCGGTACGCTTTCGGGCGGCGAAGCGCAGAGAATACATTTGGCGACGCAAATAGGTTCAGGACTTACGGGAGTTTTATATGTGCTTGATGAGCCGTCTATAGGACTCCATCAAAAGGATAACGATAAACTTCTGGAGACTCTTGTAAAACTTAGGGATTTGGGTAATACTTTAATCGTTGTTGAACACGATGAAGATACAATGAGAATGGCAGACCATATAATAGATTTGGGTCCCGGAGCCGGAGTTCACGGCGGATATATAGTTGCGGAAGGAAACGCAGAAGAAATAGTAAAGTTTAAAAACTCTCTGACGGGACAGTATTTAAAAGGCACTTTACAGATACCAGTTCCCAAAAAGAGAAAACAGCTTTCGGATAGATATCTTACGATTGAAGGTGCGCGTCAGTTTAATTTAAAAAATGTGAATGTGCATATTCCTCTCGGACTTTTTGTTTGCGTTACGGGGGTGTCGGGCAGCGGTAAATCTACTTTAGTTCATGAAATAATATATAAAAATCTTGCGCATAAACTCTACGGATCAAAAGAAATTCCCGGAAAATTTAAAAATATGGACGGACTTGAAAATATAGATAAAGTTGTAATTGTCGACCAATCGCCCATAGGAAGGACGCCTCGGTCAAATCCGGTAACTTATACGGGCGCTTTTTCAATAATAAGAGATTTGTTTGCGCAGGTTCCTGAATCAAAAGCGAGAGGATACCTGCCTGGAAGGTTTTCTTTTAACGTAAAAGGCGGGAGATGCGAAAACTGTCAGGGCGACGGCACTTTAAAAATTGAAATGCAGTTTTTACCAGACATTTATGTCAAATGCGATATTTGCGGAGGAAAGAGATTCAATGAGGAAACTCTGCAGATAAGGTATAAAGGCAAGAATATTGACGAAGTCTTAAATATGACTGTTGAAGAAAGCGTAAAATTTTTTGAAAATATTCCGGCAATTAAGAGAATTTTGTCGACTCTTGACGATGTCGGTCTTGGATACATAAAAACAGGACAGCAGGCTACTACTCTTTCTGGTGGCGAAGCGCAGAGAGTAAAACTTGCGACTGAACTGTCAAAAAGGGCTACAGGAAGAACGATATACATTCTTGACGAACCTACTACCGGACTGCATTTTGCCGATGTGGGGAAACTTCTCGATGTTTTGCAGAGGTTTTCTTATACCGGAAATACCGTTCTTGTTATAGAACATAATCTCGACGTTATCAAAACCGCCGACTGGCTTATCGATTTAGGTCCCGAAGGCGGTGAAAAAGGTGGCAGGATTGTGGCTGAAGGTACTCCTGAAGATGTGATGGAAAATCCGAAATCATTTACGGGATATTACTTGAAAGATCACATTAATCGTCATGTATAACATGAAAGTATATGAAAAAGTTGATTGTGTAAAGCTTTTGTTGTCTATTGGAAATATAAAATCCTCTTCTTGAAATCGCCCTCTCTTATTTTTTTTCTGGATTCTCAGTGGATAGATATAATGCTTAAGTGACGCCGGATTGTTTGAAATGACGTTAGAACGAATTTTTTCAATGCGAAAAAGACGTGTCATTGCGACTTTTGAGGAAGTTTATAAACTAGACCGTAATATACCCTCAAAGTTGAGTTTTGGTGATTTGAGGACGCCGAAAGGCAAGATATTTATCGAACGGCGCGATTGGATAGAGAGAAACCCGTATTTGTGGGCTATCGGGATAGCGTGCGGGATTATTCTTATCTTTGGACTTTGGCGGTAGGAGCATTATAGCCAAACCGCTTTGCGTATGTAAATTACGCGAATCAGCTACAAGAAGTTGCAGCTATAGTTAAGCAAACCTTTTGGATATCCGAAGAGGTTATAAAGCGCAGCAGAATTCTCTCAATGCTTAAGCGGGAGATGCATATTAAAAGCGCTGCTACAATTTTTGCTATGTTTCATGTTGATAATTTCAGCGCCTATTTAACAAGGTTTGTAGATACCGTTCTTAAATTTGCCCAAAAGAGAAAACGCGGAAAATGAGCGGATTCTTATTTCTTAAATGTATTTTCGGACGCTGAACTCTCATCGGAAAGAAATTATAAAAAAATTTAAATACAATGAAAGAATTCAACAGTCATGAAAAAGATAATAACACTTCTTTTAATAGTGACACTGATGTCGGGATGTGATGAACTACAATGCCCAAACTCAAAATGTGAGATTGACTACAAGAACAGAGATGAAAAAGATTATATAGTCTATATCTGATCATAATGGCCGGACAGAATCTGAAAAACTCTTCCATGCATGATAAAAAGAGAGAACAAAATGCTTTTAAATCTTATAGTATGTGCGATTATTTTCGGTATTTTTTATGCGTTGGCATTTTTATTAGTTTACAAAACTAAAATTTTTAAATTTAGAATTGCTTTTGCATCTTTATTCTTTTTTACTTCGATTATGTATCTTGTTTTCACCTTTTTCTTAAATAAATATATCAATTTATCAAAATGAAAATGAATTTCAAAGAAGATTTGTTAAAGGATTTAAAAAAGTGCAAAAACGAAGCTTTTGCAAAACATCATGCAAAATATTTTCAAACACATAAAGGCGGATACGGGGAAGGCGATTTTTTTTGGGGTCTTCGAGTTCAGCAGCAGCGGGTTATATCTCGTAGATACTGGAAAGATATGAATTTGAAAGACATCGAAGAGTTATTGCGGCATAAAGTTCACGAAGTAAGATTTACCGCATTGATGATTTTAATTGAAAAATATAAAGAAGCGGATGATAATATTAAGTTTGATATAACGAGAATATATTTGAGAAATTCTGAGTACATTAATAACTGGGATTTGGTTGACCTATCTGCGCCGGGCATCATGGGACACTACTGGCATAATAATTCTTTAAAGGATTTTTGGAAATATGCAAAGTCGGGTAGCCTTTGGAAGGAAAGAATTGCGATGGTTTCAACATTATATTTTATAAAGCAAGGAAGATTTACGGAAACTTTGGAATTATCAAAATTGTTTTTAACGCACAGGCACGATTTGATGCATAAGGCGTCTGGCTGGATGCTTAGAGAGATTGGAAAAAGAGATATAAAACCGCTTGTTTCATTTTTAGATAAGTATTCTAAAATGATGCCGAGAACGATGTTGAGGTATTCAATTGAAAAATTCTCCCCGAAAAAAAGAAAGTATTATATGGAAAGAGATAGAGCATAAAGTGAAAAATAATATCCTTTTCTCTTCTGAGACTATTGTTCTGCGTTCGGCGAGAGAATGACAATTACCTCTTTTTCGCTTGAGAGTGAAAGAGAAAGAAGAGATATAACTTAGCTTGGAGTCTGACGTTGCCATTTGTTTTTTCGGCGGGTGCCAGTTAAACTGATAACTTGCTTTTTCTAAATCGCATATTTATGACACGGCTGAGATTTGTATTTGAGAGGTATAGGTGATAACAAAAGATTTGATTTTAAAAATTTTTTCTGCTGCAAAGATTTTAAGATGGAACGATCACATACGCCCTCTTGATTTTTGTGAACTTGATAAACAAGCTCACAAAATGATAATTGCTTATATAGTTGCAAAATTTGAAGAAGAAGATAATGAGGCGGTTGACTGGATAAAACTTATTGAAGGCGGAATTTTTGAATTTTTTCAAAGAATAATGCTTACGGATTTAAAGCCGGAAGTCTTTCGCGAAATAATGTCAAAAAAGGAAAAAGAATTAAACAAGTGGGTAATAGAAAAGTTAAATAATGATTTATCAGTCTTAAAAGGGGATTTTGGCAGAAGATGTTCGGAATATCTTTTAGAAATGGATTATGCCACGCGCGAAAAGAGGATTTTAAGAGCAGCACATTGCCTGTCAACAAAGTGGGAGTTTGGCATAGTTTATCCGTGGAATTCTATGATTTACGGCATAGAAAACACAAAGAATGAAATAGAGGAAAGTATTGCCGCTTTTGACGACCTTGAGGGCATAAAAAAATTAGTGATAAATAAAAAGTATTATGGTTTTTTAGATTTGTGCGGGCAGCTGCGATTTCAACAGAGATGGGCGCAAGCTTTCAGAATACCAAAGACAACCGTGCTGGGACATATGCTTACGGTCGCAATTTTTGCGTATATATTGTCAATAGAAATGAACGCTTCGGAGAAAAGAAAATATAATAATTTTTATTCTTCGTTATTTCACGATCTCCCTGAGATTTTAACGAAAGATATCATTAAACCTGTGAAATCTTCAATAGCGGGTTTTGAAGATATAATAAAGGATTATGAAAAAAAACAGATTAATGAGCGAATACTTCCTTTAATTCCAAAGGATTGGCATAAAGAGATGCAGTATTTTATAGAGGACGAATTTTCAGATAAAATTATTAAAAACGGCAATGTAGAAAGAGTTGATAATGCGGCGGATTTTGACGATAATAAATATAATGCTGTTGACGGGAGTTTAACTGAAATGTGCGATAAACTGTGTGCTTATATTGAAGCTTCAATAGCATTGGAATACGGCATAAAGTCTTCCATTTTAATAGACGCCAAGCAAGCTCTTTATGATAAATATGCAAACATTAAAAAGAACAATTTGGATTTTAAACGATTGTTTGACTATTTTTAGGGAGAAGGGAGTAAAGATGGGCTTTTAAGGAAGATTGCAAAGCATGTTTGTTGCAGTTTAATAAAGCGGGTATTGCTTACAGTTGAAAACAAAAGCGATTAGAGAAAAGGTATTCTTGTAATTTAGAGGAGAAAGTTGTTTAATGACAGTATAATCGTGAGTAATAAAGACGATGTAAACAATTTGGTAGATGCTGAGTTATCAGAAAATGAGGTTAAAGTTCTAAAATTTAAAATAGAGGGAAAAAGAATGAAAAAAACTTTAGCAGTTATTCTATCATCGATGTTTCTTTTAACGATTGTCGCAGGGGATAGTTTTGCCGCAAGAAGTTCTAAAAGCTACAAACCAAAAACCGTAAAAGTAAAGAACTATAACCGCAAAAGTGGATCTCATGTAAGATCTCATTATCGTTCGAAGTAAGCAAAGAAGGACAAGAAATAAAAAGAAGACCTATTAACAAGTATAGGTGTAAGTAATAAAAACGATGTGAGCAATTCGGTAGATGTTGAGTTACTAAAAAAAATGAAGTTAAAGTTCTAAAATTTAAAATAGAGGGAAGAAGAATGAAAAAAACTTTAGCAGTTATTCTATCGTCGATGTTTCTTTTAGCGGTTATCGCAGGGGATAGTTTTGCCGCAAGAAGTTCTAGAGGTAACAAACCAAGAACCGTAAAAGTAAAGAGCCGTAACCACAAAACCGTAACTAAAGACGAGGTTAAAGACGAGATTGTAGAAGCTAAAGACGAAACTAAAGATGAAGTTAAAGACGAAATTAAAGACGAAATCAAGGACGAGGTTAAAGATGAAATCAAAGACTAACCAAAGACGAAGCTAATGGTAAGGTTTCACAAACAAGAAGAATAAGAAGTAAAAAGAATATCTATTAAATTAATGAGAAAATTAGAAGAGTAAAAATAAAAAATTGTCCTATTAAAAGGATTAATATATGTTATTTCTGGATTGCTTTTGTTTGTGCAAAAATTTTATCATATTCGCTGCAAACTCGTCTTGTTTAATTACTTCTTCATCGCCAAGTGAACAATAAAGTCAACTTAGTACTTACGTATATGTGAATAACTTTGCCTTGAAGATTGGAGTAGAATTTGTTTAGAAAATCTACTTTCCGTTTGTATGTAGTTTTTTCATATTTGAGTTGTAAAATTCTTTGTTAATTTTTATCTTTTAAATCTTTTAAGGTATCGTTTTGTGTGCATTGAAATACCGCTAAAATAGACTACATAAACGTCTTCATCAAATCTATTATGAAATTAAACTTTTCCGCTTCTTTCATATTTATTCAATAATTTTCATTCAGGTTGCCATGAGTTTTTACATTAAAAAAAAGATTTGTTGAAAATAACCACAACATTAAAACGGCTAAGACAAGTTTTTCATAATTTCCTATGTTTTATTAATGTCTGTAAAAGCAATTGCTCTGCAATACTAATACAATATTGATTGACAACGAAAAGCAGTGATTTATCTCTTGATTTGATGATTGCTTGCTTGTGTTTATTTTAATAATCACAAGAATTATATGTTAAACCATATACTGTTTATGCAACAATATTTATATGTGAAACTAAGTTGGTGGTAAATATAAAAAATGGATTTCACTCAATAGACGGAAAATAAAGTTAAAAAGGAAAAATTAAACTTTGAAGTGACAATGTCTAATAACTTAAGAATAATGAAGACAGATTGGCAAAGTTAGCATTTAAAAGAAAAACCTTATGTGAAAAAATGAAATTATGTGCAATAATACAGATTATTTACAAAGAATGCGCAAGCGATAAAAA
Source organism: Candidatus Endomicrobiellum agilis (assembly GCF_020328115.1). Lineage (NCBI taxonomy): Bacteria > Pseudomonadati > Elusimicrobiota > Endomicrobiia > Endomicrobiales > Endomicrobiaceae > Candidatus Endomicrobiellum > Candidatus Endomicrobiellum agilis. The sequence continues at coordinate 87,389 of NZ_JAIXMW010000003.1, read as the reverse complement.
CGATAGTGCTATCCTAAAATAAAACGTAGATAGTTGCTGATTTATGGGGCAGTACGGAAATATTAATAAATATAAAAGACTTTACTCAAAACTTGTAACTGTAAATAAGCGAGTTCAGATGACTAAAAGCTAACGTATGAATAAAATTAGAAAATTAGTGCTAGGAGCGTTTAGAGATTTGAGGAAAGCTTTGTTTGAGTTTGTTTTTTTAGTTTTTATTGTTTGTGATAGATTATACCAGATTATACAATACCATTTTTCTTATATTCATTTTTATGTTTTATTGATTTTAATGAAAATTTCATATCTTCAAAATCAAGTAGTATTCTGTATTCATCAGTTGCTCTGACTGAATGTGTAGGTTTTTCTAGCGGTTCAAAATTTAAACCCTTATGTTTTTTAATTTTTTCTATCGTTTCTAGTTCGGATATAGTCATAATTGAATCTAAGAAATCTTTACAAATTGTTTTATCATTTTTTAATCTCTTTCTTGAATTTTTATCTTTTGCTATCCCACGAAAGCAAAATAATGGAGGTTTAGAGGATGGATTTATTGCTGGTTTTATTGTTTGAATTTGCTTATTGAGCGTAATTTTAGAACTCATTGTTTTTCGTTTGTTAAAAATTGTTTATAATAGTTTTTCATGCTATCCTGAGAAATGATTTTATCTTTACCTTTACGTGCATAAGCTTCTTGCCATGGACGCTCCGAATGTGTCATACCCATTAACTCTATAGCGGAAAATTTTGAATACGCACCCATAACTGTTGAAATCACGCCGATTGAAGTAGCAGAAATATCTTCAGATTTAAGTTCTTTTTTAACTGAGATTATGGAGCTATCGTGTTTCTTGTAATTTTCATAAACGCTGCGTACAACCGGTCCGTAATCCCAAGCAAGTATGTCGTCTTCGAATAGTGGTTCGCCAGAAATAGAGAGATGATAAGCTTGGCAATAAAATAGCAATTTTTGAAGTTTTAAGTGGCTTATCTCAAGAGTATAATCTAAAAGCTGATAGTTCAGTATCCTTTTTGCAATTTCTAGCGCTTTCATTTTATATCTCCTTAATAGGATCTCAATTCGTTTTCTTAGCTAAAGAAACAATACTTATGCCATGATAATTATGATAAGATTATGATAAGATTTTTTACTGATTTTGTCAAGATTTTAAATTGCTTTAAATGACTTTAAGGTTTGTAAAACAAGGTTTAGGTTTATGAAAGGTTTATATGCTATTGGAAATTTTAGTTATATTGACGACTGCAGCGTGTGGAAAGATATTTTAGCGCGAGAAAACAGAGCATGTTGGTAATACTTTGTGAAAAGGTGATTGTTTTTAATACTGAACCTTTTAAATTTTTAGAGGACTTGCTGATTTAAGCAAATAAGAATCTGCATTTTCTAAAGAATTTCATTCTCTCTTTATAAAAACCTGAAGCATACAATAAAAACACCGAGGGCAATAACTCGTCCATTCATCTTTCACTAAGAGGGTGGATCGCAGTAATCGTCCTCCAAACTCGCGAGAACGTCTATTTTATTGCCGCACATTATTTGAAATGCAATATTGTTTTCCTGCGGACTTACGCACTCGTCTGTTGTTCCGCTCTCCAGAAAGGCTACATTGCGGTATGGGAGTTTGTTATGCGTAAAGACTATTTCGCGTCTGCTTTTCTCTATTTTCTAGCAATTATATATCAAAATATTGTGTCAAATTCCCGTAAAGAAGACTAAATTAAACCGGTCTTTTAAAAGCGTTGTATAGCTACTGCATAAAACAGAATAATTAAATTATTCTATCGGGAACTTTTTAATTTAAAATTAAGTAATAAGTCAAACTACGGTTTATGATGTTTTTTTATTTGTGAAAATACTAGCATGAAAATTATTTGATTGCGTAAAAAAACGATTGTATTAATATTTATATGAGTAGAAAAAATGTAAATATTTTGCTGAGGAGGGGATTTGAACCCCTACCGCCCTTTCGGGGACAGGCTTCTGAAACCTGCGTGTCTGCCGTTCCACCACCTCAGCTTTATTCACCCAATTTAACTATTTGTCAGCGCTGTCCGTTTCAATTACACGCATATGTTTCCATTTATTTGTTTTATATCTTAAATAAGAAAAAATCATAAGCATAATACCGTAAATGACTAAAATACTCCAACACGCGTATAATCCTATTTTAAATATTGTAAATAAGCACACTGGTATTGCGGTAATTATGAAAAGCGTTATTAAAAGTTTCATTACAAACTTTGTATCTCCGGCTCCTTTTATCGCCGAAGAATATATAATACTTGCTGACTCAAAAAATGCAAATACAGTTATAAATCTTAGTAAGATGACTATAGTCGGTCTTATTTGTTCAGTATTCAAGTATTCTGAACCTTTTGAAAAAGGATATATGAGTATGTCTGGAACAAATATGTATAGAAGAATCGTTGGGATAACATATGCGAATGTTATATGTAAAGCTGTTTGAACGCTTATTTGAGCAATGCGAGCTTTGTTTTTACCGAGATAATTTCCCACCATAATTGATGTTGTGACTCCGCATCCTGAAACCGGCGTATAAAAGAGGCTATAAATATTCGTGACTATATTTGTGGCTAACAATTCTAATTTGCCGAGAGTACCTACTGCAAGCGTAAAAAATGCGAATATGAATATGTCGAAAAAGAAATGAATACCGTTTGGGAAACCGAATTTGATAAGATGCTTAATAAACTTAAAATCTGGTTTAGTCTTTCTTGTATTAAATAAAACGTCATTTTTCTTTGATATTATAAAAAGTAAGAACATAAAAAACATTATAATTGAGCTGATAATGGTTGCAATCGCCGCTCCCTCTACGCCGAGTTCAGGAAATCCGAATTTACCGAAAATTAGGAGATAATCCAAGATGGTATTTACAGTTATACTTACAAGGTTTATAATCAAAACAATCTTTGTTTTTCCTCTGCCTGAATAGAAGCCTGCCATAGCGGAAGCTGCAAGATACGGAAATGCGCCGTAACATAAAACTTTAAAATATTTAATTTCTTCACAAATAATGATTTGCGAGTGTCCTATGAAGTTAAAAATATCTTTGGAGAAAAACGAAATGGCAAAAATTATAAGCGAGCTAAAAAGCGAGAGATAAATGCTTTGCCAGACGGACGGACCTATTGACTTAAAGTCTTTTTTCCCGTTATATTGTGAAATAAAAACATCGATATAAGATACTGTCCCTATAAATATATCCATAATTGAACAGTTTAATAGTCCAGCGGGGACAGCTGCCGCGTAAGCGATGCTAGAGTAGTGTGAAAGAAAGACTCTATCTATGAAAGTCTGAAGCGCCCAGCCTCCTATTGAAACAATAAGAGGAAGAGCTATTTTAAAAAATTCCGCGTATCCGGCGGTAGCGTACCATCGTTTTTTTATGAGGTCAAAGATTTTTGTATTGGGCATATCACTATTCTATATAATTATTTTTAAGTTGCCAAAATGTTCAGATATTAACGTCCTTTCTTTTTTCTGCTGTATATTATAAAATCTAACCATTATTTCGTATGGAGAGTGGGCAATGGACAGTTTTATTGAATTAAAAAAAGTTTCTGTTCTGCGTGGCAATAGGAAAATTTTAGATGATATCAATCTTAATATAAGTTCTAGCGAAAATGTTGCGGTGATAGGTCCAAATGGTTCGGGAAAATCTACTTTTATCAAACTTATAACCGGTAAAATTTACCCGTCTTATACCGGAAATGGCACGGTTTGCAGATTGTTTGAACGCAGACGGTGGAATATACATGATTTGCGCAGTATGCTCGGGATAGTGACGAACGAACTTCAATATGATTTTTATAATGAGATAACGGGTTTTGAAGCCGTTTTATCGGGATTTTTCTCAAGTATTGGAATATCGAATAACCACGCGGTTACAAAAGAGATGATTAAAAAAGCCGGTGATATGATTGATTTTTTGGATGTATCTTCTTTAAAAGATAAGAAGATTGAAACCATGTCGTCTGGCGAAGCAAGGAGATTTTTAATTGCAAGATCACTTGTAAACAGTCCTAAGGTTTTAGTTTTGGATGAACCGTCGAACAGTTTGGATATCTCGTCGTCTTTAAAACTTCATAATACAATGAGAAAAATTTCGGATTCAGGAACAAAAATAATACTTGTGACACATTTAGTGTCGGACATCATTCCAGAAATGGACAGATTTGTCTTTTTTAAAGATGGGAAAATCTTCGCCGATGGAAAACGCAGTGAAATTTTTACTGGCGATAGGCTCTCTTCTCTTTTTGATATGGAAGTAAGACTCGACGAGAATAGCGGTTTATGCTGGATTAGAGCAGTGTAAAATGAAACTTCTTGTTATCAGTCGACGTATTTTCATCAATCTGTCATGCCATCCATTTTGCATATAAAAATGTTATTATATTTTTATAGAGTGTTATGAAAAGATATTTCCAATGCTGTCGAAAAAAATCGGAAAAATTTATATATTGACTCCCTTTTTAAGTTAATGTGTTGCCTGAATTTTTAATTTGATGACTAGAATGAGGAGAACGGCTTTGGAGTGTATCGCCGAGCTGACTTTAATTTGCTGTTTTATATTTTACTTTTTATTTCACTATCATTTTGCATGATTAAATTCGCAGGATTAACGCGTAATGAGAAAATGGATAAAATTTATTGTTGTGTCTTTAGGTTTTTTTGCTTTTGTCGGAGCGTTGATACTGCTTCACAATCAGTTGAAAGATTTAAGTTATATTGATGTTATAAATGCGTTAAAAGCTATACCGGCGTTGAGAATTATAACAGCTTTGTTTTTAGCTTTATTATATTATCTGATTCTGGGGGGCTATGACGTTATCGCATTTAAGTATATAGATTCAAAAGTTTCGTTAAAGCTCAAGGATATTTTATTTACGTGTTTTATAAGCAACATTTTAGGAAGTAATACCGGTTATTCAATGCTTTTCGGCGGATCAATACGCTATAGACTTTACTCTGTGTACAATGTTTCAATAGCTGATGTTACAAAAGTCCTTCTTTTTTCTTCAACGACAGTTTGGCTTGGTCTTTTGACGATTGGCGGGTTTATTTTTACTTTTGCATCTGTTTCTCTAAAAGGAACAATTTATTTTAATTTTATTACAACAAGAACAATCGGTCTGTTTTTCATTGCTATTTTAGTTTTGTATGTCTTTTTGAGCACATTGCATTCAAGACCAATAAAAGTATTTAAGTGGACTATAACTTTTCCAAGTATCAAAATTGTTTCTTCACAAATTTTGTTTGCTACGTGCGACTGGCTTATCGCATCGTTTATTCTCTACATTCTTATACCTGTCGAGGAAATGTCTTATTTTGTTTTGCTTAAAGCTTTCCTTATATCACAACTTCTGGGAATTATAAGCCAAGTGCCGGGTGGCATGGGTGTTTTTGAGACTGCCATTTCAAAGTTGCTTCCGAATTCCGCAAGCAACCCCGGAGTTGTAGGAGGATTGCTTGCCTATAGAATGATATTTTATTTCTTCCCGCTTTTGATAGCGCTTATTATTTTGTGTGTTTTTGAGATTATGACTTTTACGAAGAAATTTAACAAGACGACGAAAATTTTTGGAAAAACTGTTTCTTCGGTTATAGTGCAGGTTATAGCGTTATCGTCGTTTTTTGTCGGTATGATTGTAATGTTTTTTACGTCCACGCCTTTTGATGTGGCGCAATTAAAATTTGTCATAAACCTTCTTCCTGTGTGGTTTGCCGATTTATCGCATTTTCTACTGAGCATTACGACGATAGGATTACTTTTTGTTTCAAAAGCTTTACAGCTTAGAATTAAAAATGCGTGGAGTATTACCTGTGTTCTGATAAGCTTTGCAATTGTTCTTATACTTGTAGTGGGAGAGCCGCCTTTAGTTCTCTTGTGCTTTGTAGTATTACTGGTTGTTCTTTTAGCCTCAAAAAAATATTTTTACAGAAATATATCAATATTGAACACAGCGTTCAATGCATGGTGGTTTAGTGCGATTGGCGGAGTGTTTGTTTTATCGGTATGGATAGGATTTTTTGTAAACAAGCAGGATGTTTCTTCTTGGATGCATTTAGACGTATTTTTAAAAAATGTTTTAAATACTACGGATGCCGCAAGGTTTTTAAGGGCTAGCTTGGGCATAGGAATTATAATCTTTATAGTTATTTTACAACAAATATCAAAAAATCTCTTCAAAAAGCCACCTATTTCATTTACAAAATACGATATAAAAAATATAGTCGACTCTTCGGATTATACATATTCGTTTAATGCGCTTGCCTCCGATAAAAGTTATATTGTAAACGATGAAAAAGACGCGTTTATTATGTATGCAAAGTCAAAGAACAGTTGGATTGCTTTTGGCGACCCCGTTGGAAAATCCGGACATAAAAACGAACTTTTATGGAAGTTCAAAGAAATTGCGGACAATGCTTCGGCAAAGCCTACTTTTGTCGGAATAGACCATGAATTCGTGCAGATCTATGATGATACAGGTCTTAATGTTTTTAATATAGGACAGGAAGCAAAAATTCCTTTAATAACTTTTGATAAAGAAGACAACCGTTTTAAATGTTTTTGTTATTTAGAGAAAAAAATAGAAAACGCAGGATTTGAATACCGTGTAATGAGTCCCGAGCAGTTTGAACGATACAGAGAGGTGTTTGTAAGAATAAACAAAGAGTGGACAGAAAATACGAATTATATTGAAAGAAATTTTATACAGGGGAAATATGACGAATCTTATATGAGCGGTATGGATTTTGGTATATTGGAAAAAGATAGTAAAATTTATGCTTTTTCCATTATTGCAAAAACTAAAAGTAAATGTGAGTTGTCTTCGGGGATTATAAGATATATAAAATGCGATTATGACGTTTTCACTTATGTGGTATTTAAGAATATTTTGTGGGCTAAAGAAAACGGATATAAGTGGTTTAATTTAGGTTTTGCGTATTTTCCATTGATGGATAGTGGCGGTGAGTTTATAAAACATTTTGCAAAAATGTTTATGTTTGCCGAACATTTTGATTATAATCTTGTATTGTTAAGAGAATTTAAAAATAAATTTTGTCCTGAGTGGTATAATAAATATGTTGCGGTGCCTCCGGATAAATATATTATTACTTTTGTTAAAAATTTTACGGCGCTTATTTCTCCGCTTAGCACCATCGAGAGGAAGCATTTTTTCAAAAGGCTATTGAGAAGATGAAAGCGTGGGATATTTTTTATCAAAATGTTTCTCAAAACGGTTTTGTTATGCCAGGAGATAAAATTATTTTGGCTGTGTCGGGCGGTATGGATTCCGTATGTATGCTGCATTTATTTTGGCGTTTTGCAAAAAAAGTAAAAATTGCTCTTTTAGTTGTAAATTTTAATCATAATTTAAGGAAAGAATCTGTAAAAGAAGCGAAAGCTGTCAAAGGTTTGTCGGTTAAATTCGGAATGGATTGCCTTCTTGAGAAAATCAACGTGAGAGAATATTCTAAAAATCATTCTGTTTCAGTTGAAACAGCCGGGCGGAATCTGAGATATTGGACTCTCGCAAAAATTGCAAGAAAATATGGTTGCAATAAAGTTGCCACTGCACATAATGCGAATGATAATGCCGAAACTGTACTTATGTGGCTTTTAAGAGGGAGCGGAAATTTTGCAGGCATACCGCAGGAAAGAGCAATAGACAAGGATCTTGCCGTAATCCGTCCATTGCTTCCGATTAAAAGAAAACTGATTGAAGAATATGTCAAAAGCCATAAACTCCCTTTTTGTATCGATATATCCAATTTTTCGAGCGTATACGTAAGAAACAAAATACGGCTGTCGCTTGTGCCTGTTCTTGAAAAAATAAACCCTATGGCGATAGAGCATATTTTTGCTTTAAGTTGTATACAGGCTCGGGAAACCGCGTATTTGGAAGAGGTTTCAATCAAATTTTTGAAAAAATGTGTGAAGCTGCAAAAGAATCAAATTTTGCTTGATTTAAAAGCGTTTTTACGATATAATAAAGCAATACGATTCAGGATTCTAAAAAACATATTACCACAAAAGAAATATAATTCACACATTAACTTGATAATGCATAGAATTTTATTGTCAGACGTATCTGTTTATAGACTCTCTGCCGAATGGATTTTCAAAATAAAATCAGATAAAGCCTATTTTATAAGAGATGAAAAATGAAATATATTGGAAATTTTCTTTTTTCTGAAAAATTTAATATATAAAAGAAAATCGTTGAATTTGTTTGCAATGTGAATATTCGGTGATTTTAAAAATAAAAAAACTTTGCTTATTTCAATAGTTTTGAGCGGCAACATTTGAGCATATTTGTTTTAGTGAGTGATAATTTTCATTTACAGAGCGCGGTTTGGATTACAACGAATTTTTCAGAGGATTGCCTTACAGAAAAATTAAAAGGAGTTTTTAAATGAAAAAGAGCAATCCGTGGTTTGTATTTTTCTGGATAACATTGTTTATTATTATATTTATGATTATGAATTTTGCCAGACAGGGAGGACAGGAAGTCGAACTTGAATATTCCCAGTTTAAACAATATGTAAGAGCAGGAAGCGTATTAAAAGTTTTAGTTACCCCCGTATCTATTAAAGGACAATTCAGAAGCAGCGACGGAGTCTTAAAAAAGTTTAGAACCATTCCAATGGATGATCCTAATCTTATAAAAGATATGGAAGACAATAAAGTACTTGAGTTTGCAGCTGCGGAAAAGAATGGATGGCTAGGATCCTTATTGTTAAGTTGGGGACCGGTAATTCTTTTGATTTTATTCTGTTTTTGGATGATGCGCCGTGGCATGTCTATGGGAAGTAAGCAGGCTATGTCTTTCGGTAAAACAAAAGCAAAGCTTGCCGATAGTTCTGCAAAAAAAGTTACTTTCAAAGATGTTGCAGGCTGTGAGGAAGCGAAAGAAGAACTTCAGGAAATAATAGAATTTTTAAGAGATCCTGCAAAGTTTCAAAAACTTGGAGGAAAGATTCCAAAAGGTGTTTTGCTTTTCGGATCTCCGGGAACAGGAAAAACATTGCTTGCGAAAGCTGTTGCTGGTGAAGCGGGTGTTCCGTTTTTCTCTTCAAGCGGTTCGGAATTTGTCGAGATGTTTGTAGGTGTAGGTGCTTCGAGAGTAAGAGACCTTTTCGTCCATGGCAGGAGATCTGCTCCGTGTTTGTTGTTTATAGATGAAATAGATGCCGTAGGCAGACATAGGTTCGCTGGCATCGGCGGCGGGCATGACGAAAGAGAACAAACGTTAAACCAACTTCTTGTTGAAATGGACGGTTTTGATACTAAAGAGGGCGTGATTTTAATTGCTGCGACAAACAGACCGGATGTTTTAGACCCCGCGCTTTTAAGACCTGGGAGATTTGATAGACAAGTTGTCATTCCAAGTCCTGACCTCAAAGACAGAGAAGAAATACTTGGTGTGCATTCAAGAAAGATTAAACTTGACAGCGATGTGGATTTAAACGTTATTGCGAGAAGAACTCCAGGATTTGTCGGCGCGGATCTTGCAAATCTTGTAAACGAAGCGGCTCTTCTTGCAGCAAGAAATAATCAAAAGACCGTGAATATGAAAAATGTGGAAGAAGCGATAGACAGGATTCTTGCAGGTCCTCAAAGAAAATCGCGTTTGATGTCTGATAAAGAGAAGAAAATTATTGCTTACCATGAAGCGGGGCATACTCTTGTCGCAAAGTTTTTACCTACGGCGGACCCTGTTCATAAAGTTTCTATAATTCCGCGCGGTCCCGCTTTAGGATATACGCTGCAACTTCCAGAAGAAGATAAATATTTAACTTCAAAATCCGAGCTTCTGGACAAACTTTCAATATTGTTTGGCGGACGCGTTGCTGAAGAGCTTGTATTTTCCGAAATAACCACAGGTGCGCAAAATGATATATCTAAAGCTACAGAAATCGCCATGAAAATGGTTACAGAGTTCGGTATGAGTGATAAAATAGGTCCTATGGCTTTGCAGAAGCCGGACGAGGGAGTGTTTTTGGGAAGAGATATTTCAAGAGATGCAAGGCACTCTGGAAAAACTTCTGAGCTTATAGATGAAGAAGTTAAAAATATTATAGACAATGCAAAAAATAGAGCTTCTAAAATTATTAAAGATAGTATGAATATTTTAAATGAAATTGTGAACTGTCTTTTGGAGAGAGAAAACTTAAATGGTGAAGATATAGACAGGATAATAAAAGGCGAAGAATTGCCGCCTTTATCTGAAAACAGTTCTATGAGTGTAAAAGATAAAAAGAAATCTATTGATAAAAAAAAGGTTATAAACGAACAGGTTATAGTCAACTAAATATGTATAAGTGCCATAGTTAAGTTATTTTGCTAAGAGTGGTAAAATATTAAGTGAAAACATTTAATTTTGATGAAAAAAAGGCACAAAAAGCCGTAAAACTTTTGCTTGAATCTTTCGGAGAAGATTTAAATAGGGAAGGCATCAAACGCACACCTGAAAGAGTTGCAGAGTTTTATAAAGAAGCGTTGTCAGGCAATAAAGTTGATCCTTTAAAATTTGTGCCGGTGCATTATGCAGCAGAAGATCACGAAGAAATAGTTTTGGTTAAAGATGTTCCTTTTTATTCTCTCTGCGAACATCACTTGCTTCCTTTTTTTGGCAAATCACACATAGCGTATATTCCTAAGAAAGACAGAATAATCGGGGTATCAAGACTTGTAAAACTTATTGAAGTTTTTGCAAATAGGTTGCAGCTTCAGGAGAGACTCTCGAAACAGATCGCAGATACCGTAATGGAATTTGTAAAACCGCATGGGGTTATGGTGGTTGTTGAAGCGGAACATTTATGTATGACTATGAGAGGCGTTAAGAAACCCGGCTCGAAGATGGTTACTTCCGCTATGCGCGGCATATTTTTAAAAGATGTAAGAACGCGTTCGGAGGCGATGTCTCTTTTGAAAAGCTAAGAAGTTTATCTTAATATTAACAAAAGCCTATCATAATATTAAACTACGTTCTAACAGCAAAATATTGTAACCGTTCCATTTGAAAGTTCAACTAGGTAAAGTGTCATTTAAAATTTCAAGTAAAAACTAAGGCTTAAAAGGCTCAATACGGCTATACAAAATCTTCAGGAAGAGTTGAAAAAGACCCGAGAACAGCTCAACATGTTAAAAAAAAGATGAACGCTGAATCCTTTCGGATATGCATTCTCCAACCAATGGGGGACTGAATGAAATCAAACGGAAGAAAAAAGTAAATTCTGAAGACAAAAAGATAGGGCGACTCTATTTGCTTTTCAAAAATAATAAGGGATAAGATTAATAAGTTGTCGGAAGAACTGGACATGTCGCTCTTTTGTTTGTAAGGCAATATGGCATTTTGGGGATACCTTTGAGAGTAGAGCATTTTACAGTGAGTTTTCTGTTTCTAAAATCTTAATGATAAAAGATAGAGAATTGGTGGAAAATACCGAGTTGGAAAAGAAAGCGTTAATATAAAATACCGCCGATAATTATCGAGTTTGTTATTTTTGTTGCAGTTGTTGCTGGTACAAGGAAAAGGATAGTTGAAAGGGCGCGATAAATAGCGATATGCTGTCTGCAGCGGAAATTTGCTATAGTAAATTTCTGTTTTGTACGACTGGACTCAAGGTTCATAGTTGCGAGTTGTTGGTGCGTTAGAGAGAAGGCAGCGCGAAGAGTTATGCTGTCGTTAAAGAAGCTCAAATCCGTATTTGATGATTATGGCGGCAGACGTTGAAGAGAATTTATAAAGCGCAATTATTAAAGAGGCCGAATATGGCATTTACTTTTAGCTTCTTTCCGTTACCATAGAAATTTTACTGCTATCTCTATCGTTTGCAAAAATTCTGTCAGCAGAAGAAAAAAATAAACGCTGTGACGAAAAAAGACAATTTAAGCGAATAACTTCTGGGTTTTTTAATCTTAAGCTTCATAATTGCAATTTACGAAGCTTAAAAAAATATGCAAAAATCAGTCCTAGTACCAAATAACTTTGCTTTGTTGACTTTCATTTCTTTCTTTAAATATATACAGGAAACTCGCTTATGTAACGGGGATATGTTATTGTAAGACAATGTATGTTGTTATGGACGATTTGTATGGTGCAATAAATGATTATAAGAAAAGCGATTGTCAGCAATTTTAATGATGCTTTAAAGCTTGTAAAAAATACTGGCAGCGCTGCTGTCGTTCACGGACTCCTTGCCAAAAACGGTGTTCTCAATACGATAGTTATTGAAAAGATAGACAACAGAGCGGCGAACATTTTAAAACAGGAAGTTATTTCTGTCGGAGCTGCTGCGGCAATAAGCGAGAATGTCAGCAGATTTAAAAAAGGCGTTTCCGATACAGTTTTATTTGCCACTATAAATCAGACTGAGAAATTAATAAATAAACTTCGTTTACAACCGTTTGGATTAAAAGAAATTGCTTCAAAACTTGACAATACTGTAAGCAAAAAAAAAGTTTTTAAATACGGAGAAGAAATTCTTGATTTATCAAATCCGGTTGTTATGGGTATTGTCAATATGGATCCCAATTCTTTTTCAGGCGATGGACTTACAGACTCTGACAAAGCGCTTAAACAGGCGATTGAATTTGAAAGATTTGGCGCGAGAGTAATAGACATGGGTGCAGAGTCTTCAAGACCGGGAGTGAATCTCGTCGATGCGAGAACAGAAATAAGAAGATTGCTTCCCGCGCTTAAAAAAATAAGGAAAAGTGTTAAAATTCCCATTTCGGTGGATACTTATAAGTACGAGACGGCAAAAGCGGCTCTTGATGAGGGCGCGGATATAGTAAATGATATTTTTGCTTTAAGGAGAGGCAAAGAAAGACTGGCGAAACTTATTGCGGATACAAAAGCCGGCGTGATACTTATGCATATGAAAGGCATACCTAAGAATATGCAGATGTCCCCTGAATATAAAAACTGTACGTCAGAAGTGTATGAGTTCCTTGCGCAACGAAAGGAGTATGCGGTTGGTTTTGGCATAAAGGAAGAACGTATTGCGGTTGACCCCGGTCCGGGTTTTGGGAAAACCGTAAAACACAATGTTGAATTGATAAAAAATATCGACGTTTTTTCGACGCTTGGCGCGGTTGTGGGTGCGGTGTCGAGAAAAAGGTTTGTAAAAGCGCTTGCGGGCGAGGATAAAATTTCATTTATTGCTGCAAATTTTCTTGCGGCGTTTTGCGGTGCAGATATTATAAGAGTACACGATGTAAAAGAAACAGTAAACGTTTTGAAGATAGTTGAAGCTTTCCGGAGAGCATAATGGAAACTCTGTTAAATATTTACAATGCATACATAGTCAATATTCTTGACATTCTTGTGCTTGCAATAGTATTTTACAGAGTTATTCTCATTATAAAAGGAACGGTGGCGATACAAATTATTGTTGGTGTGCTGTTTATTTTAGGTTTCAAAGTGATTGCGAGAAATATTTTTCATCTTAAAGCACTGTCGTGGCTTCTAGATAGTTTTTGGTTTGCCGCAGTTATTATCTTTGCTATTATATTTCAGACGGAAATACGCAATGTTTTAGCTCGGATCGGTGGACAAGTTTGGGGGTTAAAAGCAAAAATAAGAGATTCTTATGTAACCGAGATTGTCGAAGCTGTTGAAGACTTGAGTGCGTCTATGGCAGGAGGGCTTATAGCGATAGAAAATGAGATAGGTTTAAAGAACTTTGCGGAAACCGGAATATCCTTAGATGCAAATATTTCTAAGGAGCTGTTGCTTTCAATTTTTAAAAATAAGTTGGCACCGTTGCACGACGGAGCCGTGATAATATTTAACGATAAAATTTCAGCCGCAGGATGCTTGCTTCCTTTGAATCACGATATGAGCGTAAAGATATTCGGCACAAGACATAGAGCGGCGCTTGGTTTAAGCGAAGTAACAGATGCGATTATAATTGCTGTTTCCGAAGAAACAGGACAGGTATCTGTTGCTTATAAAGGGGAATTAAACGAAGACATATCACCTGTAAGACTCAGAAAAATAATTAACACAAATGGTGAGGCTTTGAAGTCAAAATGAAGAGATTGTATATCAAAATAATAAAGAACTGGCAGCTTAAATTGCTTGCTTTTTGGCTTGCGCTTTTTATTTGGCTGTATGTGGCGGGATATGGATGAAATTATTTGGAACTGATGGCATAAGGGGCGATTCGTCAAAATTTCCGTTTGACAATGCGACTCTTAGAATTATTGGCAAATCGATAGCCGAGATTTTGTGTGCTAAAAAAGAAGTTCTCATTATACGGGATACCAGAGAATCCGGAGAAAGAATACAAAAAGAATTAGCTAAAGGGATTGTGAGCGCTAGTGCAGTTCCTGTTTTTGGCGGTATTATGCCTACGCCTGCGGCGTCTTTTCTTATAAAAAGCGATAGGTATTCGGCGGCTATAGTGATATCGGCAAGTCATAATCTATATATGGATAACGGGATAAAGATTTTTAATTCGAAGGGATTAAAACTAGGAGATTCCGTAGAAGCGAGGATTGAAAAGAAGATAAACAAATATCTTGCTTTAAAGGTTGCTGTTTCAAGCGAAAAGATAAAAATAAAAGAAGATTCTAAGCTTTTAAGATTTTACGAAAATTTTGTTATAAAAAATTTTATAGGGTGCAGTCTTAAAGGAAAAATGATAGTTGTGGATTGTGCCAATGGCGCTTCTTATAAATGCGCTCCTTATGTTTTAAAGAAGCTTGGAGCAAAAGTTGTTGCGCTAAATGTTGATCCGAACGGTAGAAACGTAAATTTAAATTGTGGCGCTCTTCATCCTGGATATGCCGCAAAAGTGGTAAAGAAGCTTAAAACATTTTGTGGATTTGCTTTTGACGGCGACGCTGACAGATTGATATGTATTGATGAGAAGGGCATTGTAAGGGACGGCGATTATTTTCTTGCTTCGATGGCAAGCTGGTTAAAAAGCAAGAAGAAACTTAAAAATAATACTTTAGTTGCCACAATTGTAGCAAACATGGGATTTTTGCAGGCGATGAAAAGGGAAAAGATAAAAGTAATATCCGCAAAAGTCGGCGATAAGTATGTTGTGGAGGATATGAAAAAATATAAGGCGATATTTGGCGGAGAACAGTCGGGACATTTTATATTCAAAGATATTTTGGCTACGGGCGACGGACTTTTGAGTGCGGTTATGCTTCTTGCAGCGTTAAGCGAAGAAAATAAAAAGATGTCGGAGTTTATAGACGTGATTGAGAAATTCCCTCAGATATTTGTAAATAAAAAAGTTTCAAAAAGGATTCCTATTGAAAAACTTTCAAAATCTTATAAGCTTATTAAAGACTATGAGAAATTTCTCGGCGTAAATGGACGCATACTTGTAAGATATTCAGGTACGGAAAATCTTTTGAGGGTTATGGTTGAGGGAAAAGATATAAAAGAAATTGAAATAATAGCGGAAAATTTAGCTGATAGTATCGAAAAAGAGATTGAGTCCTGAGGATGATGATGTTTTTTTCTTACTCTTTACAGCTGTTTTGTCGTCCGCAGTATAAAGCGAGCAGTTCTGACAGGATAAACAGAGAACGAGTGTTTTGGAAATTATGGAAGCAATTGCTGCGTTGACTTCCTTTTTCTCTGCTTTTGAAAGAGAAAGCAGGACGATAGATATAGTCGTAAGCGGGTATTGATTTGAAAATTCAACCTTTTAGCGAAGGAACTCATCGATTATTAGGTGTCGTCAGGTTGAACTTGGTTTGGAGTTCTTTTTAAGTAAATGACGGCGGTAGTTTGTAGATGGAATCTGTAAATATCTTCCTCTGTTTTTTTCTTTCTCATCTTGAGAGCGGAAAAGGGAGAGTTGCCGGGAGTATTTAAATAAGATGATAAAACTAGGTGTAAATATTGACCATATAGCAACAATAAGGCAGGCAAGGAAAGAGGATTTTCCTTCTCTAATTAAAGCTGCGTTGATATGCGAGAAGAGCGGAGCGGACAGTATAACCGTACATTTGAGGGAAGACAGAAGACATATTCAGGATAGAGATGTTTACGAGTTAAGAAAATCGCTTAAAACAAAGTTGAATCTTGAAATGGCTGCAAGCGAAGAAATAGTTGAAATAGCTTTAGATATAAAGCCGGATTTTGTGTGTATGGTTCCTGAAAAAAGGCGAGAACTTACCACGGAAGGCGGGCTTGACGTTAAAACCCATAAGAGTAAACTTGCAAGTATTGTAGCAAGACTTAAAAAAGTGGGAATTATTGTAAGTATGTTTATCGATGCAGATACGGAGCAAGTGCTGTCCTGCAGCGAGGTAAATGCCGATATGATAGAACTTCACACAGGAAAATATGCAAAGTTTTTTAAGGAAAATGGAATAGCCTCTGCTGAGTTTAAAGAAGAAATGGAAAAAATTTCCGAAGCATCGCGTGAAGCGATACAAAAAGGACTTATATTAAATGCCGGTCACGGACTGGATTATGATAATATAGAACGAATCTGCAAAGTCCCGGGCATGAACGAGTTTAACATAGGTTTTTCAATTATAGCGGAATCGGTATTTACTGGTCTTGGAACGGCTGTCAAAAATATGAAAGGACTTATTGGCAAGGGCTAGAACTATGTGCGGAATTATTGGGTATACAGGAAAAAAGAATGCTGTGGATGTGATATTTAAAGGCTTGAAAAAACTTGAATATAGAGGATATGATTCCGCCGGTATTGCTGTTGTCATCGGTAAGGAACTGCAGATAAGAAGAAGTGTTGGAAAGCTATGCAATCTTGAATCGATGCTTAAAAAAAATCCTATCAGCGCAAATATAGGCATAGGACATACGCGTTGGGCTACGCATGGGAGACCGTCCGAAAAAAACGCTCATCCGCATACAGATCCTACAAAGACTGTCGTTGTCGTGCATAATGGAATAATAGAAAATTACAGCGAGTTAAAAGCTGAACTTCAAAAAGACGGGCAGAAATTTGAATCTGAAACTGATACGGAAGTAATAGCGCATCTTATAAAAAAACATTATAAAAATGATATATTTAATGCCGTTCAAAAAACTTTAGATAGGGTTAGAGGCTCTTATGCGCTTGGAATAGTGTGTAAAAATGAACCTGACAAAATAATATGCGCAAGACAAGACGTTTCTTTAATTATAGGCGTTGGCAATGGCGAAAATTTTATAGCTTCTGATATTCCGGCATTGCTTCCTTACACGCGCCAAATGATTTTTCTTGAAAACGGCGATATTGCAGAGATTACTTCGGAAAAAGTAATTATAAAAAACGCTGAAAACAATGTGATAAATAGAGAAATAAAAAACATACAATGGGATACCGAACAGGCTGAAAAAAATGGCTATAAGCATTTTATGTTGAAGGAAATATTTGAACAGCCGCACATAATAGAAGATACTTTTCGAGGAAGAATTTATCCGGACGAAGGAAGAATTTGTATTGAAGAAGTTGATTTCAAAGAAGAATATGTTAAAAGTATATCGGATATTTATATTGTGGCTTGCGGAACATCGTATCATTCCGGACTTGTGTCAAAATTTTTATTTGAAAGTTTTGCAAAAATACCGACAGAAGTTGATATTGCTTCCGAGTTCAGGTACAGAGATATTATTTTAAATGAAAAAACTTTAGTTGTGGTTATCTCGCAATCCGGAGAGACTGCGGATACTCTGGCGGCTTTAAGGCTTGCAAAAAGCAAAGGTTGTCAAACTCTAGCAATATGCAATGTTGTAGGTTCAAGTATGAATCGCGAAGCCATGCATGTAATTTATACGCATTGCGGTCCTGAAATAGGAGTTGCATCCACAAAGGCTTTTACAGGACAGATTACTGTTCTCTATATACTTGCTTTAGATTGGGCGTATAAAAGAGGAACAGTTGCACTCGGCGAGTTGAAAAAATATTTAAAAGAGTTGTGGGAAGTTCCTTTAAAGATCAACGATTTTTTGAAAGATGTGAAATCCATTTGTGACCTTGCGAAAATTTTTGCATATAAAAAGAATTTCTTATATTTGGGAAGGCATGTAAATTACCCCGTGGCGTTAGAGGGCGCATTAAAAATTAAAGAAATTTCGTATATACACGCCGAAGGTTATGCCGCTGGTGAAATGAAACATGGACCAATAGCTTTAATTGACGAGTCTATGCCAATAATTGCAATAGCTGTTAAAAGCAAAGTATATGAAAAAATGATTTCAAATATAGAAGAGGCAAAAGCTAGAGGCGGGACTATTATAGCTGTGGCAAGCAAATCTGACAAACAAATTAGAAATAAAAGCGATTATGTAATTTATGTTCCTGAAACTGATGAGTTTGTGTCGCCGCTTGTGACTGTGATTCCGTTGCAACTTTTGGCTTACTATATTTCAGTTCTTCTCGGCTGTGATGTAGATCAGCCTAGAAATCTTGCTAAATCCGTCACAGTTGAATGATTTAATTTTGTCTTTTTCCCTCTCTGCCAGAAGTTTTGCTGCCTGAAGGATACGGTAGTAGAAATAGGTGGGAGAAAAGTAGTTGGCAGTTCGGAACAATTTGAATTGGAGACTTTGGATTGTTTGAGAGCGTTATGGTGTATGCCATTGTCGCGTGCTGTAACTGCGAAACAGATAGCCGAAATTGGGCTGAAGTTTACTCGAAACCATATTATCCTCTAAGGACATAGAGGGAGGTTAGCTGCTGGGTTGTTGTCTGCCATTTTAAAAAATTCAGTTGCTTATTGTTATATGCCGCTAAATCTTTGTCGTATTGCAACTTTGAAAACAAACGTCCTGCCATAATGTTATTTTTAACTGTTTAAAAAGTGAATGTTCGCTTTGGCGAGAATGGCGCACAGTATGCTAGCAGTTGTTTGAGAATGACAAAGTCGTAGAGCGGAATATTATTGTTTTTATTGGTGGAGAGTGTATCTGTCATTATAAAAAGCTAAGCTTTTGAAGAATCAGATTGTTTGTCCGTTCTCTGTCGTCAAATCTTTGCCTGTGTTATTTAATAGGTGTTATTATTGTTTTTTTCTTAGCGAGTTGTAATTAAATATCTTAATCGGAAAAGGATCCGTAAAGACAGTTGTTTCGGTTGTGTAACATTATTAGATAATTAAAGTTGTGAATTTATATTTGGTTTTTATCATAGAAAAAAGCAGTAAAAAAAAGCTGTGGCTGCTATAAGTTTGTTTGCCGTTTTTGATAATAATCGTATCAAAATTGGATATGTTGTATGAATATAGGCATTGATATTGAAGAAGTTAAAAGATTTGTCAAATACATAAAAAATAAAAAGCATCTGGAACGCGTTTTTGCAAAAGAAGAAATATCGTATTCACTTGCAAAAAAAAATGCCGCTCAGTGTTTGGCGTCGCGCTTTGCGGCAAAAGAAGCTGTTTGGAAAGCGTTAAGTGCGAGAAATAAAAAGCTTGCCATTACCGATATTTCGGTTAGAAATGCTAAAGATGGAAAACCGCAGGTTTACATTAAAAATAAAAAATGTGAAAAAATAGATGTATCCCTGTCGCATACTGATAAATATGTCGCGGCTGTTGCCATCGTCTCTTAAAAAATGTTATGAAAAAACAAGAAATTAGAGACTTTGTCCTAAAATTAAAAAGAAAACCTGATAGCCATAAATATAACTATGGTCATGTTTTGGTGATAGCGGGTTCTAAACTCATGCCCGGAGCGGGTATATTGTGCTGTTTGGGGGCATTGCGTTCTGGCGCGGGACTTGTGACTTATGCTGTCAGAGATAGTTTTTTAAGTCAAGCATGCGCAATATCAAAACCTGAAATAATGTTTTTTGTATATAAAACTGCACCGGATATTCTTGATTTTGCTAAATCCAGAAAAGTTACTTCTATTGTCATAGGTCCAGGATTAAAATCAAATAACAGTATACTATGCAAATTCATTAAGGAGATTATTTCTGCTGTTGACATACCGGTTATCTTAGATGCTTCCGGACTTGCCTGCTTTAACGGTATTGCGGGTGAACTTAAAATGGTAAACGCTAAACTTATAGTAACGCCGCATTTAGGCGAATTCTCTAAGCTCTTAAATATACAAAGTGCTGTAATAAAAAATGATAGGGAAAAAATGGCTGCAGATTTTGCAGAAGCAAATTCTCTTATTTGCGTTCTCAAAGGCAGCAATACTCTTGTGTCTTGCGGTAAAGAGAAATATGAAAATAATACCGGTACTCCGGCAATGGCGACTGCGGGGAGCGGTGATGTGTTGAGCGGAATAATATCTTCTTTTGTGAATGTTACGGACGATGTATTTGAAGCTGTAAAATTTGCGGTTTTTATTCATGGACTTGCAGGCGAGATTGCTGAAAGAGATAAAGGTACGGCGGGCGTTATTGCAAGCGATATTGCGGAAAATATTTGTTATGCCGTAAAGCAAGTAAGATAGGAAAAGATAGAGTACTATATTGTACGCTTTACCGCCTTCAATTTTTCCCAAATTTATAGTCGTATATTTCATAGAATTGAGTTCTCTCGAATTAACGTTCAGAAAAAGAAGACTCCCGATAACGGCACTCAGGAATGACAAATAAAAAAAAGCACCTGTTATTCTATACGCTAACAACAATATCTTTCAAGAGCAAAGAAAAATCGCTACGATAAATAAATCTATTATTCTAACTTCTTATAACATCAGCCGACAAAGAAAAACCACGATGAAAAACAATCTTCTCGCGCCTTAATTACTAGTAATAACAGCAGTTTTTAAGGAGAAAACAGGAAATTTATCATATTGTTTGAATTCTCTAGCTGGATATCTGCTCTAAATATTAAATATGTCAAATACAACAGCAGATGATACAGTGATAAGTTTTAACAGCGAAACAAGAAGGCAAGTGTTTTGAGAAAACTCAAAACTATAGAAACGGTTTAGGAAGTTAAATGTATTGCTGATTATGATGAAATAGGTAATCCTGTAATAGATAGCTCCCGAGATTGCTGAAGCGTGCGTCGGGACAGTAAAAGAATTTTATGGTGAAAATAATGTTGAAACATTAGATAAACCGTCTAGACTAAGGAAAACTTTTCGGAGGATTTGCATGTAGTCTCCGTCAATTTTTTATATAGGCACTTCAAAAAACAAACAAACCTCATACTCTTGGTATCATAATAATTTCAATATTGACGAAACTGCTCTGCCGAAAGCCGCAAAATACATCGCATATACCGTCTCCGAATTTTTGAAGTAAACATTATGATGCAGGTTGTCAAACTTACGACAAATGCATGAAAGATATGTATTGTACCAGTTGTCGTAGCAGTTTTTCCGTCGGTTTGTCATATGGCAAGCCGAAATATGAACAAAAACGACACGTCGCTAGTAAAGATTGAACTTAGAGCAGTAAGCGAGCAGTTATCGTCGGCAAAAACTGACGTGAAAATGGTTAAACGTTGTTTTTTTGAAAATGCCGGCGATCGTCAATAAATAGATACAGAAACGATTAGAGAATATAGTCGTGCCTCACGCAGGGGCGAAGATTAAAATTATTTAAAAAAATGAAAAAGAGTATTGCTAATCTTTATTTTTGTTTTCTATTTAACAAATATATTAAAATGACTTGTGTAGAGGGAGGTTTTACAATGGTTCCTAAAGATCAAACTTCATTGTTTTACGCTCATTTATCTAAACACGGCAAGACTGAAGAGCAATCAACACGACACAGGATTAAAGAGCAATTAAAGGCAGCTAAGGGAAACCCAGAGCTATACGGTGAAGGACGCGTTAAGCATCTCGAGAAAATATTAGAAGAAGAAAAGAAAGCTGAAGCTATTAGAAGGACGGATGTGCCTAAACCAGTCGATGATAAAAATAAAAAACAAAAACAAGAATTGGAAGAACATTTGGCTAAAGTTGCTGAGATGTCTCAGAAAAACGCTTCAAAAATCGGAATGGGAAAGATAGGATATTGTTTAGGATTGTTACATGATTTAGGAAAATATTCAAAATTATTCCAAGAGTATTTACTGGGGAATCCAAGACGTATAAGCAAAGGGGAGATAGATCATTCTACTGCTGGCGCTCAATATTTCAATGAGTTTAAAGACGATAATAAATTAAAAGGTTTTTTGTTTGAACTGATTGAACTTTGTTGTGTTTCTCATCATTCTGGACTGATTGATATGATTGACATATATGGTAAGAACATTTTTGATAAAAGATTGAACAAAGAATATTATTATAAAGAAATTGTCTCAATAAAAGACATAAAGAAAAACATAGAAAAAGACATTGTAGATAAGATAAATAATGCTGTCAATAATAATGATTTGTTATCTGAAGTTGAACAAATCAAAGATGAAATAGACGTAAATTCTAATAAAAATGAAATATATAGAACATTTTCATATGGAATGCTTGCAAGATTTTTGTTGAGTTGTCTTATTGACGCAGATCATACAAACAGCGCAGATTTTGAGTGCGGAGAAGAAGTTGAAAAGAAACCTGTCAATTGGAATATAATTTCAGAAAAATTAGAAAAAGAAATAGATAGACTTAATAATGAAAATAAATCTTCGCAAGATATGAAAGAGATAAGGAAACATATTTCTGATGATTGTGCCAGTGCCGGACAAACATATCAAAAAGGATGTTATAAGCTTGAAGTGCCTACAGGCGGTGGTAAAACC
Organism: Candidatus Endomicrobiellum agilis; assembly: GCF_020328115.1. NCBI lineage: Bacteria > Pseudomonadati > Elusimicrobiota > Endomicrobiia > Endomicrobiales > Endomicrobiaceae > Candidatus Endomicrobiellum > Candidatus Endomicrobiellum agilis. The sequence continues at coordinate 64,704 of NZ_JAIXMW010000003.1, read as the reverse complement.
CTTGCAAGTTTTAGATTTGCCGTTGAGATGGCAAAAAGACATAGTGCTGATAGAATAATTTATTGTATTCCTTTTACTACAATAATTGAACAGAATGCTAGTACAATAAGGAAAATAGTTGAAACAGATAAATCTGATAAAGGGAAAATAGTATTAGAACATCATTCTAATATATCTCAAACACCAAATGATACGAAAGAAGAGCTTAACCCAACTGAACTTTATATGCAAGGTTGGGACGTCCCTATTATATTTACGACAAATGTACAGATTTTAAAGGTTTTGTTCGGACGCAGAACTACCGATACTCGGAAACTTCATCAATTGGCAAATTCAATAATTATTTTTGATGAGATTCAAGCGCTTCCAATAAAATGCGTTCATTTATTTAACAATGCGATGAATTATTTGGTTGATTTTTGTAATACTAGTGTTGTTTTATGTACTGCGACGCAGCCGTTGTTAGACGATGTAGATCCAGAAAAGGGTTGTTTAAAACTTTCTGAAAAACCAGATATTATTCAGAATAAAAGTTGTATGTTTAGTAATTTGAAACGAGTGGAAATTGAACATGAAATAAAAGATGTTGATTATACAAGTGAAGAAATAGCTTCAAAAGCCATAGAATTTGTTAACGATGATGGGAATTGTCTAATAATTTGTAATACAACAAAATCTGCAAAAGAAATTTTTGAGATTATAAAAAGTAAAGAAGATTATGAGGTTTATCATCTTAGCGCGAGAATGATGCCAATTCATAGAAGGATTGTTTTAAGAAAAATAAAAAGGAAATTAAATAGAAAAGAAAAAATTGTGGTTGTTTCCACACAAGTTATAGAAGCTGGCATTGATATTGATTTTAATTGCGGTATTCGAGCATTGGCAGGATTGGATTCTATAATTCAAGCAGCTGGAAGAATCAATAGAAATGGAACTTTAAAAAACAATGAAGGGAATAATAAAAAAGGCAAATTATATGTTTATAATTTTAGTGAAAATTTAGATAATTTAGAATATATCAGGGAAGGGAAAAAAATTGCTAAAATTATTTTAGAAAAGCATCGCAATGCAGATTTATTAGACAACGAAATAATCAAAGATTATTATGATGATTTCTTTTATCAAAAAAAACATCAAAAAGAAATGCAATACTTGATTTGCAATGGAAATACTGAATTGGATTTATTATCAGAAAACCGTAAGTATAAAGATAATGATAAATGTAATCATCTTACGCTTAAGCAATCTTTTAAAACGGCTTCAAATAATTTTAAAGTTATAGATGATATTGCAAGTCCTGTCTGCATTGAAATAAAACGAGTCCGTGTGATTATTGATAAAATAAACAGTTCTTTTGATTTTAAAGAAAGATATAAACTTATAAAGAAACTTCACAAATATAATGTCAACATCTATCCAAATCAATTTAAAGGTTCAGGTTCAACCGCGATAAAACCAATAAATGACGATTTAGATATTTATAGTATAAGCGATTGCTATTATGATAAAAACTTTGGTATTACGGAGGAAGCAACATTAGATAAAGGAGGCGCATGTGTTTAATACTCCAAAAAATACAGTAGAGTTTAGAGTGTGGGGAAAATTTGCATTATTTACTGATCCGATTACAAAATTGGGCGGAGAAAAATGTTCATATCAAATTCCTACTTATGAGGCGGTTAAAGGGATTACAGAATCAATTTATTGGAAACCGACATTTATTTGGATTATAGATAAAGTTCGCGTTATGAAGTCTATAGAAATGGAAGTCAAAGGTGTGAGAACTTTAAAATATTATGGAGGTAATGGCGGATTGTATTACTACACATATTTAAAGGATGTCGAATATCAAGTGCAGGCGCATTTTGAATGGAATGAAAATATGCCTGAACTTAAAAAAGATCAAAACGATGGAAAACATTTTGAAATAGCCGAACGTTCGCTTGAAAAAGGTGGCAGAAGAGATATTTTTCTTGGAACTCGCGAGTGTCAAGGATATGTTGAACCTTGTAAATTTGGAGAAAGCGTCGGTTATTATGATAATAATTTATTGTCTTTTGGCTCTATGTTTTATAATTTTGGTTATCCAAACGAAACTGGGAAAAAAGAATTGGTAGCGAGAATCTGGTTAAATGCTGATATGAAAAATGGAATAATTGATTTTACTGATAAAAACAATGATATAAAAGAAAGAATCATTAAACCGATGCAGCAAGAAAATCAATATCTTTAGATAGCAATATTTTAAACATTAATACGGAATATGAAAATATGTTTGTAAATGCGGAGGTAAAATAATGAGTTGGTTTCAAAGATTATATGAGACTTATGAAAATTGTGTCAAAGCATCCGAACAAAGTGATTTTGCAATTGCTCCTGTAGGGCATACTCATAAAGTTTGCAATATTGAGATAAGATTAAATGAAAAAGCTGAGATGACTGACGCTCAGATCATAAATGAGGATACCATAATCCCTACTACGGATGATAATAATTGCCTCTGGTCATTTGCGGTTGATATAAAAACTTATCAAAAAGAAAAAGGTAAGGATGGTAAAGAATTAAAAGTTACATACAAAAAACAGTTGAATGAATGGGCTGAATATGCGGACGACAGTATCTCTTCTAGTACAGCTAGTACAAAAAAAATACAAATAGTAAATGAATATATTCAAAAAAACACATTGATACAAGATTTGAAAAACAAAGAAGTTTTGTGGTTAGACAATGGCGGTAAATTTATTGAAAAACCTAAAAAGAAAAAAGATATAGAAGATAAGTATAAAATTTTTAAATGTGTTAATGTTAAAAAACAAGAAGATGTTTTTATTAGATGGGTTGTCGGTACGGATAAAGAAGATCGTAATACTTGGGAAAATCAGGAAATTATAAAGTCTTGGATAAATTTTAGAAAACAAAAAGAAAATAAAAAGTATGAATCTGAGATTGAAAAAACCTACAGAAAAGATAAAGAAAATAATATTGTGAAAAGATTAAGAGATGATAAAATTTGCTGCATTACATGGAAAACTGATTGTATCGCAACCAATCATCCATTCTCAAATGGTACATCTAAACTTATAGCGGTTGGAGATGATTTAGTATTCAAAGGAAAATTTAAAGAATATTATGAAGCATTATCTGTAAGTTTTGATGTGTCTCAGAAAGCTCATAATACGCTAAAATGGCTCGTTGCAAAGGAAAGAGGACAAGCCTATCGTAATTATCCTCAAATAATTGTTGCTTTTACTATCAATGGTAGAGGCGGAAATATAGGGGAAGTTTTCGGAAATGATTTTGTTAAAAGCATAGAGGGTTACAGCGTAGATTTTGAAGAATTTGAACAAAATGAAAATATTGTGCTTTTAGAGATGAATGCTGCAAGTCCAGGCAGAGCGTGTATAGCTTATTATAAAGAACTTTTAGGTTCTCAATATTTAAAAAACGTAAAAAATTGGCATAAAAAATATTATTGGCAGCAGTTTTTAAAAATAAAAAATAAAGATAATCAAAAGGAAGAATATCAGTATTTTTATGGAACTCCATCAATAAATACGATAGCTACTGTATATTTTTATAAAAAAGATAGATCTTCGGTTGAAAAAAACGAGCAGAAAATAAAAAGCAAGTTGATAAGGGATTTAATGCCAAGTGTTTTAGAAAATAAAAATATCCCTGAATATATAGAAAAGCATTTTATTGAAAAGGCTTCAAACCCCGTTGCCTTAAATAATAATCAATGGAAGACAATCTTAAGAATTGCTTGTTCAATATATAAGGGCAATCATTATTCGTTTTGTTGTCATCGTTTATATGGTGAGAATAAAAAGGAGGATGAGAATAAAAAAGAGGAGGATTATTTAATGAGTGTTGACGAAAATTGCAAGGACAGAAACTATCTTTATGGAAGATTATTAGCTGTGATTGATAATGCTGAAAAAACAGCATTATTAAAACAAAATAAAGAAAATAGTAATACAAAAGAGGCAATAAGACTAACTAATGCTCAAAGATTGATGCGTCAATTTTCTATAAAACCCTTTGAAACTTGGAAATTTTTATATGAAAAGTTTAATGATGCTTATAAAAAAAGAGTAAATGGATATTGGATAGATAAAACAATAGTAGATATTAAAGATAAATTTACTTCAATAAAAGAATTTGAAAATAATTCAAAATTAACAGGGTTATATTTATTAGGTTATTTTCATCAACTAAAGACGATAGAAGAAGAAAGGAAAGCTGCGATACAAAATAAAAAAGAAAAGGAGTGTTCAAATGACATCGTTAAATAAAAAAATTGATTTTGTAGTTGTATTTAAAGTAAAAAATGCTAATCCCAATGGAGATCCTCTTAATGAAAATATGCCGAGAACATTGGCAGATGGAATTGGTGAAGTAACGGACGTATGCGTTAAAAGAAAAATAAGAAACAGGCTATTAGATATGAATAAAGGTGTTTTTGTTCAATCTGATGATTATAAAAAAGATAAGTATGGTTCTTTGCAGGAAAGGGCAGATAAAGAAATAGGTACAATAAATAAAACTTCTGATTTTTCTAAACAAGCTTGCGAAAAATGGATGGACGTGCGTGCTTTCGGACAAGTTTTTGCTTATGAAAAAGGAAGTTCTATAGGAATTAGAGGTCCTCTAACAATTCAATCTGCCTTTAGCAAAGAGCCGATAACTATTGTTAGTGACCAAATAACAAAAAGTGTTAATGGTAAAAGTAATAAAAAAGGTAGTGATTCAGATGACGAAGGCATGTCGTCTGATAGGATGGGAATGAAGCATTGGATTAGGGAAGCGATATATGTTTTTTATGGAGCTATGAATCCTCAGCTAGCGGAAAAGACTGGTTTTAGTAATGAAGATTCTAACGTTATAAAAGATATATTACCGAAACTGTTTGAAAATGACGCTTCTTCAGCGCGACCAGAAGGAAGTATGGAAATATTAAAAGTTGTTTGGTTCGAGCATAATTCATCATCTGGACAATACTCTTCAGCGAAAGTTCACAATTCAGTTAAAATTGACAATAATGGCAATATAGAAAATGAAAAAGATTTAGAAAATGGAACTGTGGAATCCATAAAAGGTTTAAAGGCGGAAATAATTCAAGGTTGGTAAATAATGTATTGTGAAGATGATTTGCTTCATATAAGAGGGTTATATCAACTGTCTTATTGCAAACGCAGATGTGCCTTGCTTTTTATTGAACAACAATGGGCAGACAATTTCTTTACGGCAAAAGGAATTGTTATGCACGATAAAGTTCACACAGAAAAAATAGAGCATAAAAAGGGTGTAATTATTGAACGCGATATTTATCTTAAATCTTATAAACTTGGTCTAATAGGGAAGAGCGATATTGTGGAATTTCATAAATCTGGGAGTAAATTAATTCCGTTCCCTGTTGAATATAAAAGCGGTAAGGCGAAAGGTGATAATACAGATAAAGTCCAGCTTTGTGCGCAGGCTATGTGTCTTGAGGAGATGATGAATGTTGCGATAGAAAGCGGTGCAATGTTCTATGGGAAAACCCGCAATCGACTAAACGTTGAGTTTGATAAATCTCTAAGAGATGAAACTTCTGCTCTTGCCCAAGAATTTCATGATTTAGTTAATAGTGAAAAAACACCAAAATCTGAATATTCAAAAAAATGCAATAATTGTTCATTTAAAAAATTATGTTTGCCCGAAATGTTTGGAAGCAAAAAATCTATAAAGGAATATTTAAAAGAAGTTATAAATAATGAAGAAACTATTTAGTACGCTTTGTATTTCAACGCAAGGAACATATGTATCAAAAGAGCGCGAGAATATTGTAGTTAGTTTACAGGGTAAAGAATTATTTAGAGCGCCAATTCATCTGATTAACTCGATGGTTTGTTTTGGGAATGTTTTATGTTCACCTTTTCTCTTAGGATTGTGTGCCGAAAATGATGTTTCTGTGAGCTACTTTACAGAGTATGGAAAATTTATAGCAAAAGTACAATCTCCTATTTCAGGCAATGTTCTTTTGAGAAAACAGCAATATAAATATTCAGATGATGAAAAATTCTGTCTGGAAACAGCCAGATCAATATTACTTGGAAAGTTAAATAATTCAAGAACTGTAATAAACAGAGCCTTAAGGGATCATGAAGAGAAAATACCTAATTCTGATAGACTGAAACAAGTATCTTATGGTTTACACAAAGCAATTGATAATACTTTTAATGCTGAGAATGTAGATGTATTACGTGGCATGGAGGGCGATGCTGCTGGTTCTTATTTTAGTGTCTTTAATGAACTGATATTAAATTGCAAAGAAAAGTTTTTTATGACCGACAGAAACAGGCGTCCTCCAAAAGACAGAGTTAATTGTCTTCTTTCTTTTGTATATACTTTATTGGTGCATGATGTTTCATCAGCATTGGAAGGAGTCGGATTAGATCCTCAAGTTGGGTTCTTACACAAAGATAGACCCGGCAGACCGAGTTTGGCTTTAGATATGATGGAAGAATTTAGATCTGTAATAGCTGATAGATTGGTTCTTACTTTAATCAATCTATCTCAAATTGATGCTGATGATTTTTCAGAATCTCCGAGCGGCGGAGTAATAATGAAAGATGATAATAAAAAGGTTGTTATAGACTCATATAGAAAGAGGAAAGAGGAGGAAATATTTCATCCTTTCTTGAAAGAGACTATACATATAGGGCTTTTATATCATGCACAGGCTTTGCTTTTTGCTAGGTATATAAGAGGGGATATTGATGCATATCCACCGTTTATTTGGAAATAGGATAAATTATGTTAGTTTTGATAAGCTATGACATAAGTACTGTCGATGTAGGAGGGCAAAGACGTTTAAGAAGGGTTTCTAAAGTATGTTTGGACTATGGACAAAGGGTTCAATTTTCGGTTTTTGAATGTGAAGTCGATCCTAGTCAGTGGGTTTTTTTAAAGGATAAATTATTGAGTATTGCAGACTTAAAAAGAGACAGTATAAGGTTTTATATGCTTGGTTCAAATTGGAAAAGGAAAATAGAGCATTATGGCTGTAAGGAACCTATTGATTTACATGGAACGTTGATAATATAGCAATAGTGGGTTATATATTTTTTTGATAAATTTTAATAATGCGAATTATATGTGATCGAGGATTATTCATTAGTATCGCACATTGAAAAATGAATGAGAATTAAGAATGTGTTAATAATATTACGGCGAAAATAGATAGTTCGCAAAATTTATAAAAAATATATTGAATTCATAATTAGTTTTTGTCGTACTGTCGCGCCTTGTGTAGGCGCGTGAATTGAAATCACACACGTGGAGCGTGTATGAGCAGATATCGCAGTCGCGCCTTGTGTAGGCGCGTGAATTGAAATAATCAAGAATTGTATATTAATGCAGCTGCTTCTGGTCGCGCCTTGTGTAGGCGCGTGAATTGAAATTTAAAGGTGAATTGACTCAGAAGGACTTAAAATAGTCGCGCCTTGTGTAGGCGCGTGAATTGAAATCCTGTTTTTTTCGCCACCATGAAGCATTTCCCACGTCGCGCCTTGTGTAGGCGCGTGAATTGAAATTTGCCCACTTAATTAGTATGACTTTTTCCCTGGTCGCGCCTTGTGTAGGCGCGTGAATTGAAATTTTTTCTAATTTCATTAGCAACCTTTGCACGAAGGGTCGCGCCTTGTGTAGGCGCGTGAATTGAAATACGGCGACGATTACACTATTACGTTTGGGTATGCGTCGCGCCTTGTGTAGGCGCGTGAATTGAAATTGTGCTTGCGGCGGGCAGTACAGTTTTAGACAGCGTCGCGCCTTGTGTAGGCGCGTGAATTGAAATCGGGACGACCTGCCTGTCCTGCGGACAGGATAACGTCGCGCCTTGTGTAGGCGCGTGAATTGAAATTATAATAGCGAGGAGCAACCTGCATACTACGCCCGTCGCGCCTTGTGTAGGCGCGTGAATTGAAATAGGACAACTATCATCGCACGCACCAAGCACAAAATGTCGCGCCTTGTGTAGGCGCGTGAATTGAAATAGGTGGCTTAACAACTGTTAACGTTAAGCCACTTGTCGCGCCTTGTGTAGGCGCGTGAATTGAAATGGGAGTGGTTAAAGCCGTTGCTTTGTAGTACCAAGTCGCGCCTTGTGTAGGCGCGTGAATTGAAATCTAAGTTTTATTTTACTGTATGCGGATTGTGTTGGTCGCGCCTTGTGTAGGCGCGTGAATTGAAATAGTAGCAATACATTCGTAGGTATCGCAATTGCTCCTGTCGCGCCTTGTGTAGGCGCGTGAATTGAAATACGGTATCTGCTCCGACGGCAACTCTACTTTTCAACAAGTCGCGCCTTGTGTAGGCGCGTGAATTGAAATAAGGAAAAACCTGCGCGAATGTACCTGCCATCAACGTCGCGCCTTGTGTAGGCGCGTGAATTGAAATTTGAGTATCTAAGTCAGCTAAATGTTTTGCAATGGTCGCGCCTTGTGTAGGCGCGTGAATTGAAATTATTGCAACGGCATGGGCAATGCTTACGTATACTGTCGCGCCTTGTGTAGGCGCGTGAATTGAAATCTTCGGCGCAGGCCTTCTAAAAGTGTGCCACTCAGTCGCGCCTTGTGTAGGCGCGTGAATTGAAATTTGTTGATGAGGAGGGCATGGTATTAAAGGCGCCGTCGCGCCTTGTGTAGGCGCGTGAATTGAAATTTTTTTCTTAAATCCGACGTTAATTGTTAGCGGATTGTCGCGCCTTGTGTAGGCGCGTGAATTGAAATCATTTCAATGAAATTGGTTTCTTCGGTCACGAAAGTCGCGCCTTGTGTAGGCGCGTGAATTGAAATAAAAAAATAAATGCGATATTGATTGCCCAAATTAGTCGCGCCTTGTGTAGGCGCGTGAATTGAAATCATTGTTGTTTTACGAGAGAGACCTATACTGTAAGTCGCGCCTTGTGTAGGCGCGTGAATTGAAATCCTAAGTTTTATTTTGTTGCTATTTACAAACATTTGTCGCGCCTTGTGTAGGCGCGTGAATTGAAATTGCCTGCCTACGCTGTGCGAGTAGGCAGGAACTGGTCGCGCCTTGTGTAGGCGCGTGAATTGAAATTTTTTCAAAACATGCGACACCTGCAAAGTGTACGGTCGCGCCTTGTGTAGGCGCGTGAATTGAAATTGAAATTGCTTAAGCGAGATAGATGTTGACAAATAGTCGCGCCTTGTGTAGGCGCGTGAATTGAAATGAAAGCGGTGGTATGGTTTACGTGCCTGACGATAGTCGCGCCTTGTGTAGGCGCGTGAATTGAAATACAAAAAGGATAATTTGATGGACGCAATTTTGCAGGTCGCGCCTTGTGTAGGCGCGTGAATTGAAATCCCTGCAATGCCTGTTAATCCGTTTGCTAACGCATGTCGCGCCTTGTGTAGGCGCGTGAATTGAAATTTCGAGTTCGTGGCTAATAACCCCATGCAATCAAGTCGCGCCTTGTGTAGGCGCGTGAATTGAAATGAGCGGGTTTATTCTCGAGGATACAGACGGAGTAAGTCGCGCCTTGTGTAGGCGCGTGAATTGAAATTAGAGAGTTGGTTGCTATTGATGGCGGTTTGTGGTCGCGCCTTGTGTAGGCGCGTGAATTGAAATATAATAATGACCGGTAGCAAAGCTGTCAGGGTCAGTCGCGCCTTGTGTAGGCGCGTGAATTGAAATTTACAAGGGATACATTTACGACATCTGACCTTCAGTCGCGCCTTGTGTAGGCGCGTGAATTGAAATACTTCAAACGCTATGTTAACATAATTATAAACAGGTCGCGCCTTGTGTAGGCGCGTGAATTGAAATTGCAAAGCCGCAGACACGTAAGACAAATACAAATGGTCGCGCCTTGTGTAGGCGCGTGAATTGAAATAGGCGCAAAATAGTCGCCCATCATCATCTGCATAAGTCGCGCCTTGTGTAGGCGCGTGAATTGAAATCTTTGGCAACGGCTTTGGCGGCTTTATGTTGTATGTCGCGCCTTGTGTAGGCGCGTGAATTGAAATTGTCCTTCAATAGGCTTCTTTGCACAACCTGCGGGTCGCGCCTTGTGTAGGCGCGTGAATTGAAATCCGTTAGGCGTAGGCTGAGCGGGTATCTGCCAATGTCGCGCCTTGTGTAGGCGCGTGAATTGAAATGGGGGGGTTCCGTCTCGTCGCCCCCCCAGTGACTGTCGCGCCTTGTGTAGGCGCGTGAATTGAAATAGGAGTGGTTAAAGCCGTTGCTTTGTAGTACCAGTCGCGCCTTGTGTAGGCGCGTGAATTGAAATGTTAGACAAAGATATAAAAAATAGATTTAAAGACCGTCGCGCCTTGTGTAGGCGCGTGAATTGAAATTTTTGCTTTGCCCTTCAATTTTTTCTTTGTACGCGTCGCGCCTTGTGTAGGCGCGTGAATTGAAATGTGTAGTCGTCCTTCATCGGTCAAGCGAATTGACGTCGCGCCTTGTGTAGGCGCGTGAATTGAAATTTTTTGCGATAGGTTCATCACTGAATAATATCATAGTCGCGCCTTGTGTAGGCGCGTGAATTGAAATGTACGCACGTGCGCGCACGCATGTGCGTGTTACAAGTCGCGCCTTGTGTAGGCGCGTGAATTGAAATAGCCCTGCAGTATGTACGCGTCGCGCCTTGTGTAGGGTCGCGCCTTGTGTAGGCGCGTGAATTGAAATGCAAGAAAAGCTACCACACAGGCCAATTTGACACAGTCGCGCCTTGTGTAGGCGCGTGAATTGAAATAAGTTAAGCAAGCCGAATTCCAGAATTTAAATATTGTCGCGCCTTGTGTAGGCGCGTGAATTGAAATAATACGAACAACTTAACGCACTTCGTGAAAACGATGTCGCGCCTTGTGTAGGCGCGTGAATTGAAATAAATCCGCACAAACAGCTACCACAATTGCCGATGTCGCGCCTTGTGTAGGCGCGTGAATTGAAATCAACCGCTCAAAGGCTCATTAATTAACACCTCTTCGTCGCGCCTTGTGTAGGCGCGTGAATTGAAATGTACCTCCCACATAACATAAAAGCCTACGGCCAAGTCGCGCCTTGTGTAGGCGCGTGAATTGAAATCTCCCACAATAGTGTTAAAACCCACCAGGATGCAGTCGCGCCTTGTGTAGGCGCGTGAATTGAAATTTTTTCTGTTCCTAGCGTTATTACTTTTTTTTCGTCGCGCCTTGTGTAGGCGCGTGAATTGAAATTCTGATGCACACTATAAGGCAAAAACAGTATGTAGTCGCGCCTTGTGTAGGCGCGTGAATTGAAATTTCCTTTTACCGCCTGCTCCGCAGGACTGTCAACGTCGCGCCTTGTGTAGGCGCGTGAATTGAAATTGCGGCAAATGCCGTCGATAATAAACATCTCTGAGTCGCGCCTTGTGTAGGCGCGTGAATTGAAATTCGTTTTTTGGCAGTTCCTGCGGGCGTTCTTTTAGTCGCGCCTTGTGTAGGCGCGTGAATTGAAATTCATTTCCGCACACCACCCTAACCACTGAACGAGTCGCGCCTTGTGTAGGCGCGTGAATTGAAATCTTTTATTTCAAAACAGTTATATGAGCGAAAAGCGTCGCGCCTTGTGTAGGCGCGTGAATTGAAATAGCTATTAAAGGAAACACGCAACATCTACATTTCGTCGCGCCTTGTGTAGGCGCGTGAATTGAAATGCACGCAAATAGGCATTGTTTGCAATGCAACTCTGGTCGCGCCTTGTGTAGGCGCGTGAATTGAAATTGTTGTATTCAGAGAGTTCTTTATTGGCAATTGCGTCGCGCCTTGTGTAGGCGCGTGAATTGAAATGCAATGGCAGCAGTTAAGAATATCATACCCGTAGGTCGCGCCTTGTGTAGGCGCGTGAATTGAAATAATGTTTGTTCTAAGCTCGCCTGCTCCATTTCTGTCGCGCCTTGTGTAGGCGCGTGAATTGAAATCTTTTATGTTAGTAAGTCCTAATTTCTTAGCCTGTGTCGCGCCTTGTGTAGGCGCGTGAATTGAAATCCTCATATTTAACAGATGATTTTGACCTCACTAATCGTCGCGCCTTGTGTAGGCGCGTGAATTGAAATATCTTCGTTCAGTTCAAAGCCGTCCAATTCACGAGGTCGCGCCTTGTGTAGGCGCGTGAATTGAAATGTATTCAATTGACCATAACCCTTACCATTCGCAAGTCGCGCCTTGTGTAGGCGCGTGAATTGAAATAGCTCGGTTATAAGCGGTTGCGTGGTGCTGATTAGTCGCGCCTTGTGTAGGCGCGTGAATTGAAATCCATATTAACCTATTAGGGACGAAGAAGAAGTGTGTCGCGCCTTGTGTAGGCGCGTGAATTGAAATTTTAGTATCATCCTATATTATCTATAAAACTTTTGTCGCGCCTTGTGTAGGCGCGTGAATTGAAATTATTCCCTATATTGGAAAGCGGACAGGACACATGGTCGCGCCTTGTGTAGGCGCGTGAATTGAAATTTTGATTAAAATCAGCTGTCTAACTTAACAGCAGTTGTCGCGCCTTGTGTAGGCGCGTGAATTGAAATAAAAATAGTAAAGGATATGAGGGCAAACCACCAAAAGTCGCGCCTTGTGTAGGCGCGTGAATTGAAATGTAAGAAGAGAATACGCCAAAAGAATGGAAGCCATAGTCGCGCCTTGTGTAGGCGCGTGAATTGAAATTCCTCAGGATATCAGGAAGTACATTATCAGCCCGGTCGCGCCTTGTGTAGGCGCGTGAATTGAAATTTTACGCCTGCTTCTACTTTCTTTGCGATATCTTGTCGCGCCTTGTGTAGGCGCGTGAATTGAAATTAATTGCCTATATCCTTCAGCGTCATCACCTTCGTGTCGCGCCTTGTGTAGGCGCGTGAATTGAAATCTGATGTGTTATGACAGTAAAATAATTAAAGGCAAGTCGCGCCTTGTGTAGGCGCGTGAATTGAAATCGTAATGAGGTAGTTACAAGCGGGAGCGAGGACGAGTCGCGCCTTGTGTAGGCGCGTGAATTGAAATATACCCGTAGCAACAATTATCAACGATTTTTATCAGGTCGCGCCTTGTGTAGGCGCGTGAATTGAAATAATTAGCCATTATCTGATTGTTGGATAATGACTAGTCGCGCCTTGTGTAGGCGCGTGAATTGAAATTTGGCGATAAAGGTTTCGGACAGTTGAATACAACACGTCGCGCCTTGTGTAGGCGCGTGAATTGAAATAATATTGTGCGTATAAATGGCATTGTAATGGCAGTCGCGCCTTGTGTAGGCGCGTGAATTGAAATGACGCTAAAGATACGATTGGCGGATTTACCTACGTCGCGCCTTGTGTAGGCGCGTGAATTGAAATAAATCATGCTATCTAAGATAGCTAAACAAAACACGTCGCGCCTTGTGTAGGCGCGTGAATTGAAATCTATCAGTTTCGGGCAGTGGTTTAGCCTTCTTATGTCGCGCCTTGTGTAGGCGCGTGAATTGAAATTATTTATTTCATCATTCAGTTAGCGGAGTAGTCCGTCGCGCCTTGTGTAGGCGCGTGAATTGAAATAGACGTATTCCATTTTGGAGCTAGACAGGCTAAGGTCGCGCCTTGTGTAGGCGCGTGAATTGAAATTGCTCATGTATAATTCCTTCCTGCTTATCCACTAGTCGCGCCTTGTGTAGGCGCGTGAATTGAAATGCATTGTTTTGTTGCAATACTTCTTTAATTACAACGTCGCGCCTTGTGTAGGCGCGTGAATTGAAATTGCCAAACGATGAAGAGGAAGCAACGCCCGACATGTCGCGCCTTGTGTAGGCGCGTGAATTGAAATTTCTTCGAACACCCCGCCAATAAACACATTATTGTCGCGCCTTGTGTAGGCGCGTGAATTGAAATTCTTCGAGACTTTTAACATAGTCGTACACTGCCTGTCGCGCCTTGTGTAGGCGCGTGAATTGAAATTCCAGATGAGCAAGATAACAACGCTCCTGTTGTTGTCGCGCCTTGTGTAGGCGCGTGAATTGAAATGTATCAGTGTGAACAGGCATATACGAAAGAGCAAGTCGCGCCTTGTGTAGGCGCGTGAATTGAAATACTGAAGTGCTACCGCAGAAACTGCATTATGTTAGTCGCGCCTTGTGTAGGCGCGTGAATTGAAATCTTTACCGCCTGATTATAGATACAGCGACCACAGGTCGCGCCTTGTGTAGGCGCGTGAATTGAAATCCTATATCAGGATAAATACCCTTAATCTTCTTACGTCGCGCCTTGTGTAGGCGCGTGAATTGAAATCAGATTTAATAGAAGGATACGAAGAGCAGCCGTAGTCGCGCCTTGTGTAGGCGCGTGAATTGAAATTGAGATACCTGAAGGAACTGAAGTGCCGTTTTAAAGTCGCGCCTTGTGTAGGCGCGTGAATTGAAATGCGATTGCATACCTGAGGGCAACTATAGTTTGAGGTCGCGCCTTGTGTAGGCGCGTGAATTGAAATAGCATGCGTATAAGCGGGCAGTTTGAGGCAAGGGGTCGCGCCTTGTGTAGGCGCGTGAATTGAAATGTTTATGCGGCTCAGAAGTATAACCATCTTACTATGTCGCGCCTTGTGTAGGCGCGTGAATTGAAATTTTAAAATACTCCTCAAACATCTCAAGCGTAAGTGTCGCGCCTTGTGTAGGCGCGTGAATTGAAATCGATATCCAAAATTAACGTCGCCAATAGAGCAGGGTCGCGCCTTGTGTAGGCGCGTGAATTGAAATGGAAGCAAGAACCCTGCAAAAACAGCAGGCAGTGTCGCGCCTTGTGTAGGCGCGTGAATTGAAATTTGATACTATTCGTACACTTATACAAAACACTGGTCGCGCCTTGTGTAGGCGCGTGAATTGAAATGACAAAGCCGCAAAGTTGCAGGAAGATAACAACGGTCGCGCCTTGTGTAGGCGCGTGAATTGAAATTTCCTACGTCAGCCATCGCACACGCTTTTGCCAGGTCGCGCCTTGTGTAGGCGCGTGAATTGAAATGACAAAGCCGCAAAGTTGCAGGAAGATAACAACGAGTCGCGCCTTGTGTAGGCGCGTGAATTGAAATGTACACGCGCACACCGTTAAAAACCCGTTGTGTAGTCGCGCCTTGTGTAGGCGCGTGAATTGAAATAAACCAGTGTGAGCGAGTTGCAAGACGAGATTGCGTCGCGCCTTGTGTAGGCGCGTGAATTGAAATCTGTTGTTGAAGAAGCAAAAACGGAGACTGCAGGGTCGCGCCTTGTGTAGGCGCGTGAATTGAAATGTTCCTGCAGTGTGCTTACGCCTGAGGGCTTAACTGTCGCGCCTTGTGTAGGCGCGTGAATTGAAATGATATTACGAAGTGGACGAAGACACTTTGTTTTGTCGCGCCTTGTGTAGGCGCGTGAATTGAAATTTGCATGTTAATATTTAAATCTTCTAGCTCGCTTGGTCGCGCCTTGTGTAGGCGCGTGAATTGAAATAATTTGTCCATCTTACACCCCGCAACACGCTAACGTCGCGCCTTGTGTAGGCGCGTGAATTGAAATATTATTTTTTCGTGCCTAACCGACTGGTGTGGAAAGGTCGCGCCTTGTGTAGGCGCGTGAATTGAAATCCGGCGATACGTTTAAGGTTAATACTGAGCTGTTTGTCGCGCCTTGTGTAGGCGCGTGAATTGAAATTTGCCTTCTTTTACATTCCAAACATTTACCGGATAGTCGCGCCTTGTGTAGGCGCGTGAATTGAAATAATTGAGGAGTTTACCAACAGATGAAAAGAATAAGTCGCGCCTTGTGTAGGCGCGTGAATTGAAATCCTATATGTATTGTGGTGAGTATGGTAGTTTAGGTCGTCGCGCCTTGTGTAGGCGCGTGAATTGAAATGAGAGTAGGATAAACAGGTGCATGATAAAGATAATGTCGCGCCTTGTGTAGGCGCGTGAATTGAAATTAAAAAACAGATTGATAAAGCACTTGCACAAAATGTCGCGCCTTGTGTAGGCGCGTGAATTGAAATTAACGAAGTAAAAGCAACACAAAATAAAAAATTTGTCGCGCCTTGTGTAGGCGCGTGAATTGAAATGGACAACCCCAACCAATGGAGTCAAACGCAACAAAGTCGCGCCTTGTGTAGGCGCGTGAATTGAAATACAGAAAGAGTTGAAAGGCGAATTGTTTAATCAAAGTCGCGCCTTGTGTAGGCGCGTGAATTGAAATCCATGTGCCAATAAAGTAATGTACTTTTAAAATCGTCGCGCCTTGTGTAGGCGCGTGAATTGAAATCTGTGGTGTTTGTTCCGCCTCTGGTATATTCGCGTCGCGCCTTGTGTAGGCGCGTGAATTGAAATTCATCATCTACTCCCACTATGAGCTGGTGGCTATGTCGCGCCTTGTGTAGGCGCGTGAATTGAAATGTAGTAGGATTAGCGGCAACAAAATCATAATTCAAGTCGCGCCTTGTGTAGGCGCGTGAATTGAAATTTCATCCGAGTAGAGCTTCTTCATGTAGTACTCAGGTCGCGCCTTGTGTAGGCGCGTGAATTGAAATTTTGATAATTATCGTCAATAACAGCAAAAGGTGAGTCGCGCCTTGTGTAGGCGCGTGAATTGAAATACCACAGAGCCGAGCGTTGGTATAGCAGCTGCAAGTCGCGCCTTGTGTAGGCGCGTGAATTGAAATGTTATTTTACTGACGGTACGGGCGAATCTGTTCCTGTCGCGCCTTGTGTAGGCGCGTGAATTGAAATTGTATGTTGGACGCCACGGCATCCTTTGCTTCTCGTCGCGCCTTGTGTAGGCGCGTGAATTGAAATTTTAAAAATGTAATGAATCTTAATTATTCTTTTGTCGCGCCTTGTGTAGGCGCGTGAATTGAAATAATATGCAGTAATGTGATTGACAGTGCAAAGAAAGTCGCGCCTTGTGTAGGCGCGTGAATTGAAATTCCTCGACATACAAAGCAAGCGACAGATGATCCAGGTCGCGCCTTGTGTAGGCGCGTGAATTGAAATTGAGAGGTTTGCCGTAACTTACAGGATAGTGATTGTCGCGCCTTGTGTAGGCGCGTGAATTGAAATTGTGTATTATTAAATTCATTTTGTCTCCTTTATGGTCGCGCCTTGTGTAGGCGCGTGAATTGAAATTCCGATGACGCGCTGAGGTGCCACAGCGGTACAAGTCGCGCCTTGTGTAGGCGCGTGAATTGAAATGGACAAGGAACATGGCGGGTATATTTGTGACACGGTCGCGCCTTGTGTAGGCGCGTGAATTGAAATAAGCCCAAGACCTGCGGGACTTGGGCTGACAGTGTCGCGCCTTGTGTAGGCGCGTGAATTGAAATGGGAGTGTACAATGTTTAAATCTTTTTTTGCAGTCGCGCCTTGTGTAGGCGCGTGAATTGAAATATCAATAACATTAGCACCAATCGCAGGACGCCGAGTCGCGCCTTGTGTAGGCGCGTGAATTGAAATGCACCGCTTCGCTTGCCAACTTGTCTACTCCACAGGTCGCGCCTTGTGTAGGCGCGTGAATTGAAATCGTATGGCGGTAGGATACATTACTTTGATTTAAGCGTCGCGCCTTGTGTAGGCGCGTGAATTGAAATAGGACGGAGCGATTGTAATTGAGCCTTTGGTAAGGTCGCGCCTTGTGTAGGCGCGTGAATTGAAATTTCTTCGAACACCCCGCCAATAAACACATTATTGTCGCGCCTTGTGTAGGCGCGTGAATTGAAATCATTTCTGCCTGCAAGTTCACTTCAGAATGATTGTGTCGCGCCTTGTGTAGGCGCGTGAATTGAAATGTTTATGCGGCTCAGAAGTATAACCATCTTACTAGTCGCGCCTTGTGTAGGCGCGTGAATTGAAATTTTTTTATAAACGTGAGCCACTGGTAATCGCCGAGGTCGCGCCTTGTGTAGGCGCGTGAATTGAAATCTGTGGTGTTTGTTCCGCCTCTGGTATATTCGCGTCGCGCCTTGTGTAGGCGCGTGAATTGAAATATGTTAATCCAATACCCTGTTATGTCCGCGGGAGGTCGCGCCTTGTGTAGGCGCGTGAATTGAAATTGGCACCGGTATCGGCTTCAGTGAATGCGGGAGCGTCGCGCCTTGTGTAGGCGCGTGAATTGAAATTTATAGCACCTTTTGAACGCACAGACAGCAGAGGGGTCGCGCCTTGTGTAGGCGCGTGAATTGAAATAAGGCAGGCTGCAATAGAGAGACAGCAGAAAGAAGTCGCGCCTTGTGTAGGCGCGTGAATTGAAATCCCGTGCCTACGCCTACACCTACACCTAATCGAACGTCGCGCCTTGTGTAGGCGCGTGAATTGAAATAGAAGGTTGTTAATGAAGTTTTATCTCAGGCGGGTCGCGCCTTGTGTAGGCGCGTGAATTGAAATGAGGTATCTGTTAGATGTTGAAACAGAAATGAATGGTCGCGCCTTGTGTAGGCGCGTGAATTGAAATAATTATTATAGGTAAACTTTTGCCCGGCACTGTACGTCGCGCCTTGTGTAGGCGCGTGAATTGAAATCGCTTCTGTTGCTTGCTTAGAGATAATTTTCATTGTCGCGCCTTGTGTAGGCGCGTGAATTGAAATGTCTGAATTTGCTTATTTTGTTACGCTTACTTATGTCGCGCCTTGTGTAGGCGCGTGAATTGAAATACCAATAAGATAATTATGAACCTCACGAGCCTGCTGTCGCGCCTTGTGTAGGCGCGTGAATTGAAATTTGATTGTTTGCGGAACGAGCTTGCAAATAGCTAGTCGCGCCTTGTGTAGGCGCGTGAATTGAAATCAAAAACCTTCTTCATCTTCTTGCGTAGGCGACCGTCGCGCCTTGTGTAGGCGCGTGAATTGAAATAATCTTCTTATCCAGATACATATCAGCGGCTTTAAGTCGCGCCTTGTGTAGGCGCGTGAATTGAAATCCATATGCCAATAATCGAGGTCATCTCTGAACGCGTCGCGCCTTGTGTAGGCGCGTGAATTGAAATTTTACCTCGTACTGCTATCCTACCAAGTTTACGAGGTCGCGCCTTGTGTAGGCGCGTGAATTGAAATGCACGAGAGAAAGATGAGTTTAAAGTTCGGTTACGTCGCGCCTTGTGTAGGCGCGTGAATTGAAATATGAGCGTTGTGCCTCGCACATGCTATCAACAGGGTCGCGCCTTGTGTAGGCGCGTGAATTGAAATGTTAGTCCTTCGCCCACACCTTATCCTACTACGAGTCGCGCCTTGTGTAGGCGCGTGAATTGAAATGTTGCTGTAACCATTTATACCGCATTTGCGCACTAGTCGCGCCTTGTGTAGGCGCGTGAATTGAAATGCCTGAACTTGAGAGTGCCAAAAATGGACGATTTGTCGCGCCTTGTGTAGGCGCGTGAATTGAAATTGTTTTGACTTGTAGCAACGCATACATCACCCAAGTCGCGCCTTGTGTAGGCGCGTGAATTGAAATTGTACAACTGTGTTTTTTTATCATTGTTTTGGCTGTCGCGCCTTGTGTAGGCGCGTGAATTGAAATAACGTCCGCCTAATGGTGTTCAGGGCACGCAGTAGTCGCGCCTTGTGTAGGCGCGTGAATTGAAATTTGAATACGTTCATTGGGATTACCTGTGTATAAAGTCGCGCCTTGTGTAGGCGCGTGAATTGAAATCCTATTTTGAACAGCTTCTTCACTTAGGTTTGCGGTCGCGCCTTGTGTAGGCGCGTGAATTGAAATTTTATCCAAATGCAAAACATCATCACCAAACAAAAGTCGCGCCTTGTGTAGGCGCGTGAATTGAAATTTGAAGATGGTTTTGAGTTGACTGACGCTAAGGAGTCGCGCCTTGTGTAGGCGCGTGAATTGAAATTAACCTGCAAGCTTATGATAATTGCCGTAAGTAGGTCGCGCCTTGTGTAGGCGCGTGAATTGAAATCATTTAAAAACAACTCCCTATTTTGAACAGCTTCGTCGCGCCTTGTGTAGGCGCGTGAATTGAAATATTTGTCAAACTAACGGCTTTTTTTATTTTTTTTTGTCGCGCCTTGTGTAGGCGCGTGAATTGAAATGGGGAAGCGCAACATGGTATATCCTACGTTAACCGTCGCGCCTTGTGTAGGCGCGTGAATTGAAATTTGATAAGATTTTAGGCAGAGGCATGCACGCAATTGTCGCGCCTTGTGTAGGCGCGTGAATTGAAATCTTTATTAAATTTAACAACAACAACAAACCAATTGTCGCGCCTTGTGTAGGCGCGTGAATTGAAATCTTAGATAAATCTGCATAACTTTGAGCTACATCATGTCGCGCCTTGTGTAGGCGCGTGAATTGAAATTTTTACCAGCCCACAGCCCGACGATAATAGCAGGTCGCGCCTTGTGTAGGCGCGTGAATTGAAATTGTTCGGCACCTCTGCAATTTCCACGAGGTATCGGTCGCGCCTTGTGTAGGCGCGTGAATTGAAATCTAGTTTTACGTACATGCTCAGTCTGTACCTACCACGTCGCGCCTTGTGTAGGCGCGTGAATTGAAATGGCTCTTATACAAGCCGATACGCTTTGCGGGCTTGTCGCGCCTTGTGTAGGCGCGTGAATTGAAATTAATTTGTCATATTCGGTGCCTACAGTAAACGTTGTCGCGCCTTGTGTAGGCGCGTGAATTGAAATTTCTTTGGTATCGCTTAATAATCCTGTGGTGGCGTCGCGCCTTGTGTAGGCGCGTGAATTGAAATTTTTTTTGCTTGCTGCAATTCGTCTAAGTCAACCGTCGCGCCTTGTGTAGGCGCGTGAATTGAAATTTGTATTAGCACAGTTGCGATACTAAGAGACCAAGTCGCGCCTTGTGTAGGCGCGTGAATTGAAATGCTTACACCGAAGAGGGGAGCGAACTAAATTGTGTCGCGCCTTGTGTAGGCGCGTGAATTGAAATGGGGTGTGGATTGGTAAAAGATTTGGCAAAGATGGTCGCGCCTTGTGTAGGCGCGTGAATTGAAATGTATTAATCGTAGTAATAATTGGAGTTTGAGAATGGTCGCGCCTTGTGTAGGCGCGTGAATTGAAATTTTACAATTATCAATAAAATTCAATGCTTCAGTCGTCGCGCCTTGTGTAGGCGCGTGAATTGAAATCTGCAAAACAGCACTATCCTGAATAAAATTTGCACGTCGCGCCTTGTGTAGGCGCGTGAATTGAAATCTTACACAAATCTTCAAGCCCTGCGTTGGGACGAGTCGCGCCTTGTGTAGGCGCGTGAATTGAAATTTTTCTACTTTCATAATTTACAATTACGCCTTTTGTCGCGCCTTGTGTAGGCGCGTGAATTGAAATGTACTTTTATACAAGCGTATAAAAGTACTTGACAAGTCGCGCCTTGTGTAGGCGCGTGAATTGAAATGTTATACACCTCTTCGGTTTTCATTTTTAAAATAGTCGCGCCTTGTGTAGGCGCGTGAATTGAAATCTGTAACGGGCGGAGCAAGCACAGTCCTTGTGCCGGTCGCGCCTTGTGTAGGCGCGTGAATTGAAATACAGACGCTTTTGAGGATATCGGCGTAAGGCACCAGTCGCGCCTTGTGTAGGCGCGTGAATTGAAATAGTTTATTGTAAATTATATGGGTGAGCAGGAATTGTCGCGCCTTGTGTAGGCGCGTGAATTGAAATATTTATATCCGTACCCTCGCCAAAGCACTTTTGCCCGTCGCGCCTTGTGTAGGCGCGTGAATTGAAATAAGATTATACATGCCTTCGGAATTGCCGTTTATCGTCGCGCCTTGTGTAGGCGCGTGAATTGAAATCTCTATTTGCCCCCGTGAAGGGGGCAAAAGGGAGCGTCGCGCCTTGTGTAGGCGCGTGAATTGAAATAGGCTTTCCTTGTCTGTTCCCAGCGAATTATAATAGTCGCGCCTTGTGTAGGCGCGTGAATTGAAATTCTGTAACAATTATCTAACTCATCTTTCTCAACCGTCGCGCCTTGTGTAGGCGCGTGAATTGAAATTTGCGTTTTTTTGTCGGCATACAATCTACTTAAATGTCGCGCCTTGTGTAGGCGCGTGAATTGAAATTGGCAAAACATCTTTTGCCTTTTGATAGCCTTTAGTCGCGCCTTGTGTAGGCGCGTGAATTGAAATAAACAACCTCAAACTTGCCACATCAGCGGGCAACGTCGCGCCTTGTGTAGGCGCGTGAATTGAAATTTTTTTTTCTGGCAGCATTTATCCCCCTTTTTATGTCGCGCCTTGTGTAGGCGCGTGAATTGAAATGGTCAGCCGACGTACTAAAAACTTTTTTTTACTTGTCGCGCCTTGTGTAGGCGCGTGAATTGAAATAAAATATTGGTCGTCATAAGCCAAGCCTATGACAGGTCGCGCCTTGTGTAGGCGCGTGAATTGAAATCAAATCTGCCATATGTTTGGCAATGATTTTTGCGTGTCGCGCCTTGTGTAGGCGCGTGAATTGAAATGGCGTGATGTGCATAACGTAGGGGGTGAATAATGTCGCGCCTTGTGTAGGCGCGTGAATTGAAATGTTTTCGTTTCTAAACATTTTAGTTTAAGCCATCGTCGCGCCTTGTGTAGGCGCGTGAATTGAAATAATGTGGTAAGCGCTTGACATGGTATAAAATAAATGTCGCGCCTTGTGTAGGCGCGTGAATTGAAATGTATCTATACATGCCCATTTCTTCTAAGAATGAAAGTCGCGCCTTGTGTAGGCGCGTGAATTGAAATTTTGGTGCGTGTTTATGCACACATTGGATATCATGTCGCGCCTTGTGTAGGCGCGTGAATTGAAATCTGATATGTACGACCTTAAAACTTTAATCGCGAGGGTCGCGCCTTGTGTAGGCGCGTGAATTGAAATTTAAATAAAGTAAAAGAGATTGAGGAAAATTTGGAGGTCGCGCCTTGTGTAGGCGCGTGAATTGAAATTAATCATATCTAAGTCGTTCATAGTTCCCGTGTTAGTCGCGCCTTGTGTAGGCGCGTGAATTGAAATCCAAAATTGTGGCGGATTACAAAAAAGTGTTCGAGTCGCGCCTTGTGTAGGCGCGTGAATTGAAATTTTTCCTTTTTCCAACATCACGCTGCTGTTAAACCGTCGCGCCTTGTGTAGGCGCGTGAATTGAAATGTGATGAAGCAGAAGAATATGCTGTTGATATGAAGTCGCGCCTTGTGTAGGCGCGTGAATTGAAATCATTAATTACGTACAGGTTGCTTCGCCTGATGGCGTCGCGCCTTGTGTAGGCGCGTGAATTGAAATGACATAACAGACGCAGGATTATTATATTTTTCAAAGTCGCGCCTTGTGTAGGCGCGTGAATTGAAATCCCATTTTCAAAGGTATTTTACTGAACATGGCTGGTCGCGCCTTGTGTAGGCGCGTGAATTGAAATGACACCGGAGGAGCAGGTATGAGTTTCGCTGATTGTCGCGCCTTGTGTAGGCGCGTGAATTGAAATCTACGATGTTGGTAAAAGAACGCTGTAAACAAAGGTCGCGCCTTGTGTAGGCGCGTGAATTGAAATGCTCTATGGTAAAAGGACTTGGTGTTGGTATTGGTCGCGCCTTGTGTAGGCGCGTGAATTGAAATAGTGGATAAACCAAACGTTTAACAGCGGGCAGTCGTCGCGCCTTGTGTAGGCGCGTGAATTGAAATACATCGCTTGGGGATACAGTATTTGGCGTATTTGGTCGCGCCTTGTGTAGGCGCGTGAATTGAAATTATTTGGCATGTTTAACGTCCTTCACTACTTCTTGTCGCGCCTTGTGTAGGCGCGTGAATTGAAATGCCTGCAGAGCCGTTGTTTCCTATTGCGTGATACGTCGCGCCTTGTGTAGGCGCGTGAATTGAAATCGGCGGATTTGGCGACGACGGGATATTCCGCAGGGTCGCGCCTTGTGTAGGCGCGTGAATTGAAATATTAACAAAGTTGTCCATTTCAGCGTCCATTCTGGTCGCGCCTTGTGTAGGCGCGTGAATTGAAATTAATTTAAAGTAAGGGTTAACAGAATTCTTGTAAGTCGCGCCTTGTGTAGGCGCGTGAATTGAAATAATAGGCAATTTTATGACGAGGATTGCGGATTATGTCGCGCCTTGTGTAGGCGCGTGAATTGAAATACCCAAGAGATATACCTGTGACCGAAGAAGCACAGTCGCGCCTTGTGTAGGCGCGTGAATTGAAATTTGGAATCTGCTTCTCTGCAGCCCGCTCATGTCGTCGCGCCTTGTGTAGGCGCGTGAATTGAAATTTTGCATTTTGTATCTCTGCTGGCTTATATCTAAGTCGCGCCTTGTGTAGGCGCGTGAATTGAAATGTTTGTTTATGGTGCAGGACGGCAGATTGCAAGTGTCGCGCCTTGTGTAGGCGCGTGAATTGAAATACTTGGGTCATAGTCCCGAGAGATTACCGCAAAAGTCGCGCCTTGTGTAGGCGCGTGAATTGAAATTTCTTTTATAAAATGCATTGGTTATAGAGAAATTGTCGCGCCTTGTGTAGGCGCGTGAATTGAAATAAAGTTGAACGAGTACTATTCTGCGGTTGTTGCGTCGCGCCTTGTGTAGGCGCGTGAATTGAAATAAATGTGCAGCGCTATCTGCGTCCTGCGACGGCAGTCGCGCCTTGTGTAGGCGCGTGAATTGAAATAAAAGTTTTTGTTTCTATTTTGTGGATTGTTCCTGTCGCGCCTTGTGTAGGCGCGTGAATTGAAATTTTTTCACTCACAAATCGGGCTATATCCCGGCATAGTCGCGCCTTGTGTAGGCGCGTGAATTGAAATAGCGCAAAAACAAAGAATTGAAATACTAGAAAATGTCGCGCCTTGTGTAGGCGCGTGAATTGAAATCCTGACGGCACGTTAGATGTTTTGCTCAGCGAAGTCGCGCCTTGTGTAGGCGCGTGAATTGAAATCCGCTAACGGCACAAGGACTGTGCTTGCTCCGCGTCGCGCCTTGTGTAGGCGCGTGAATTGAAATAGTTTATTGTTACCAACAACCCGTTAGTTAACGGGTCGCGCCTTGTGTAGGCGCGTGAATTGAAATTGAAGCTGTTCCCGAGAGCGACGAAGAGTGGTTGTCGCGCCTTGTGTAGGCGCGTGAATTGAAATCAAAACGACCACAGCTTTGCGGCAGATATACAGTGTCGCGCCTTGTGTAGGCGCGTGAATTGAAATCTTTAATAACATTGTTTCGGCGTAGGTTAATGCTGTCGCGCCTTGTGTAGGCGCGTGAATTGAAATTTACCGATATCCTGTGCGTATTTCTGCTCGTTTTGTCGCGCCTTGTGTAGGCGCGTGAATTGAAATTGTGTACGTTAAACGCCAAGAAATCCTCGTTGAGGTCGCGCCTTGTGTAGGCGCGTGAATTGAAATTGGCTGCTGCTAAAGCGTCAAAACCAATATTAGGTCGCGCCTTGTGTAGGCGCGTGAATTGAAATTTAAGGATAACAAAGAGAAATGGAACGAGGACGAGTCGCGCCTTGTGTAGGCGCGTGAATTGAAATTTTTTTTGTTGCACGTTTAAGGCTGATATTAAAGGGTCGCGCCTTGTGTAGGCGCGTGAATTGAAATCTCTGCCACAGTTCTTCCTCGTCTGCGTTGGGATAGTCGCGCCTTGTGTAGGCGCGTGAATTGAAATGCTGAGTTGCGTAGGTTTAGGATTGTGACCTTTAGTCGCGCCTTGTGTAGGCGCGTGAATTGAAATGTTAGGGTTCTTAAAGTTGTCCATCTGCTGGTACGTCGCGCCTTGTGTAGGCGCGTGAATTGAAATAGCATTTGTCAGTTTACTTTCGGAAATCTTCCCATGTCGCGCCTTGTGTAGGCGCGTGAATTGAAATTGCGCGTCGGACTGCACCTGCGCCATTCTTGCCTGGTCGCGCCTTGTGTAGGCGCGTGAATTGAAATCTGCCAATATCCTGCAGGCTCGTTTTTCTTTTTATCGTCGCGCCTTGTGTAGGCGCGTGAATTGAAATCTCGCTTGTGTTTAATAGTTTTTTGCCCTCAAAGTCGCGCCTTGTGTAGGCGCGTGAATTGAAATGGCTTTAAGCCTGCCTGCTGCTATTACTAAGCCATGTCGCGCCTTGTGTAGGCGCGTGAATTGAAATGCAAATCCTTAACACTTTACTTTAACATATTGCAGTCGCGCCTTGTGTAGGCGCGTGAATTGAAATGCATATCCTGTCGTCTGCCACATTATCATCTATCCAGTCGCGCCTTGTGTAGGCGCGTGAATTGAAATTGCCCACCGCAATGGGCAGAGTAGGAGTTAAATGTCGCGCCTTGTGTAGGCGCGTGAATTGAAATCAAATATCAAAAGAATACAAGTTCCTTCTCTCGCGTCGCGCCTTGTGTAGGCGCGTGAATTGAAATTATTTGCCCCCGTGAAGGGGGCAAAAGGGAGCTGGTCGCGCCTTGTGTAGGCGCGTGAATTGAAATTGCAACTATATCATCAAATACCTCAGATAAATCGTGTCGCGCCTTGTGTAGGCGCGTGAATTGAAATTTCCTTGAGAGCGTTTATCAATTCTGCCCTAGTTGTCGCGCCTTGTGTAGGCGCGTGAATTGAAATTTACAAGCGGTTTTTGCTGGGCATAGAACCGACAAGTCGCGCCTTGTGTAGGCGCGTGAATTGAAATATGAAAAAGGTTTTTCCGACTTTTCACGGACACAGTCGCGCCTTGTGTAGGCGCGTGAATTGAAATTTGTTGTTCTTCCTTCTGTTCCTATTCCTGTGAAAGTCGCGCCTTGTGTAGGCGCGTGAATTGAAATCGACCTTGTTAGGCGAAAGAAGACCTTTTAAGGCGTCGCGCCTTGTGTAGGCGCGTGAATTGAAATGGGAATGAGAATAAAAGGCACTAAAGACATAAGCGTCGCGCCTTGTGTAGGCGCGTGAATTGAAATGCCTATGCAGATAACGCTAGCTCGAAGAACATCGTGTCGCGCCTTGTGTAGGCGCGTGAATTGAAATTTGCCAGCGCTTTGCTTTCTATCTTTGTCCCCCTGTCGCGCCTTGTGTAGGCGCGTGAATTGAAATGCTGCCTGCCTACGCTATGCGAGTAGGCAGGAACGTCGCGCCTTGTGTAGGCGCGTGAATTGAAATCCATGCCCATGCATTTACATTCTCTTCCAGCATTGTCGCGCCTTGTGTAGGCGCGTGAATTGAAATGTACGTGCGTGCGCGCGCGTGCCTGCGTGTTACAGTCGCGCCTTGTGTAGGCGCGTGAATTGAAATTTGCGACTACTTATAATATAGGCTCTTGTGATGAGTCGCGCCTTGTGTAGGCGCGTGAATTGAAATTAAAGCGAACATGTTGGGCATATCAGGACTATACGGTCGCGCCTTGTGTAGGCGCGTGAATTGAAATCTTTTTTTTTATTTACTAAAACCATTATACCACAAAGTCGCGCCTTGTGTAGGCGCGTGAATTGAAATCAGAGATAACACCATATCGGGATTTAGCAGATTGGTCGCGCCTTGTGTAGGCGCGTGAATTGAAATACGTACGCACGTGCGCGCACGCATGTGCGTGTTGTCGCGCCTTGTGTAGGCGCGTGAATTGAAATGCTTTGTGCTGTTTCGCAGTACTGTAACACCTTAGGTCGCGCCTTGTGTAGGCGCGTGAATTGAAATGCCAAAAAAATCTAAGGCATTATTATCGTTGTTGTCGCGCCTTGTGTAGGCGCGTGAATTGAAATTCGGAAGATGAGAGGATAATAGTCGCAAGCCTTAGTCGCGCCTTGTGTAGGCGCGTGAATTGAAATCTTGCCATCACCTTTTAAAAAACTAAAACTGTTAGTCGCGCCTTGTGTAGGCGCGTGAATTGAAATGCTTATAGGCAACGCTGTGCCTAGTAAAACTACAGGTCGCGCCTTGTGTAGGCGCGTGAATTGAAATTCGTGAAGCCTTGTTACTTATCAAAAAACAATCTGGTCGCGCCTTGTGTAGGCGCGTGAATTGAAATTAAAGCGAACATGTTGGGCATATCAGGACTATACGGTCGCGCCTTGTGTAGGCGCGTGAATTGAAATGAAGACGACCTGCGCCACACAATCAGCGACCAAAAGTCGCGCCTTGTGTAGGCGCGTGAATTGAAATGAAGACGACCTGCGCCACACAATCAGCGACCAAAACGTCGCGCCTTGTGTAGGCGCGTGAATTGAAATTTGTGGGTTACCTACGATGCAACGCTTGCTGACAGTCGCGCCTTGTGTAGGCGCGTGAATTGAAATTGATTTCTGCTAAATCATAGGCTATTGATTGCAGGTCGCGCCTTGTGTAGGCGCGTGAATTGAAATAGAATCAGGATTTGTCTCAATCTCAACCTCAGCAAGTCGCGCCTTGTGTAGGCGCGTGAATTGAAATAGAAACAGGCATTTGCGATATCGGGTCGCAAGAAGTCGCGCCTTGTGTAGGCGCGTGAATTGAAATTCCCCTTTTTTTATTTGCGAAATTAATGCGTTGCGTCGCGCCTTGTGTAGGCGCGTGAATTGAAATTGGGTCTCGTGTACAAACACTGACTTTTTGCAAGAGTCGCGCCTTGTGTAGGCGCGTGAATTGAAATTCTGATGCACTCTATAAGGCAAAAGCAATATGTGGTCGCGCCTTGTGTAGGCGCGTGAATTGAAATTTCAATTGGCTCATACATTATCACGTTACCCAAACGTCGCGCCTTGTGTAGGCGCGTGAATTGAAATTTAGTCGCACCGTCAAACCGCGACCGCACGATAAGTCGCGCCTTGTGTAGGCGCGTGAATTGAAATGTCAATTTTATTTACGGCCTCCTCAAAAGCAAAGGTCGCGCCTTGTGTAGGCGCGTGAATTGAAATGAAGACGACCTGCGCCACACAATCAGCGACCAAAAGTCGCGCCTTGTGTAGGCGCGTGAATTGAAATCCGCAAAACAAAGGTACACATTTCACACAAACTGTCGCGCCTTGTGTAGGCGCGTGAATTGAAATAAGGCTTATCCAAATTATACGTACTTAACATAATAGTCGCGCCTTGTGTAGGCGCGTGAATTGAAATTCTGATGCACTCTATAAGGCAAAAGCAATATGTGGTCGCGCCTTGTGTAGGCGCGTGAATTGAAATAAGGCCTGCATGCCAATCTGAAAATACAGAGGGTGTCGCGCCTTGTGTAGGCGCGTGAATTGAAATTAAAAAATGCGAGGACATGGTTTTTAACATAGTGGTCGCGCCTTGTGTAGGCGCGTGAATTGAAATGCGAGCTTGGTGAATACAAATGCGTTTTGCGGTTAGTCGCGCCTTGTGTAGGCGCGTGAATTGAAATCAATCTTCTCTGCACAAACACGTCTCGCACATGCTGGTCGCGCCTTGTGTAGGCGCGTGAATTGAAATATAGGCTATTGATTGCAGGACATCCAGCAGTTTAGTCGCGCCTTGTGTAGGCGCGTGAATTGAAATCATGTTGGATTTACACAACGGGTTTTTAACGGTGGTCGCGCCTTGTGTAGGCGCGTGAATTGAAATATTGCCTTTGGCAAATTCTTTGGTATTAGCATTAGTCGCGCCTTGTGTAGGCGCGTGAATTGAAATTCTTCCTTTTGCGTGCCTGCATACGCTCCCAATCGTCGCGCCTTGTGTAGGCGCGTGAATTGAAATACGTACGCACGTGCGCGCACGTATGTGCGTGTTAGTCGCGCCTTGTGTAGGCGCGTGAATTGAAATTTCCTGAGACTGGTTACGACCTTCTGTGTGCAAATGTCGCGCCTTGTGTAGGCGCGTGAATTGAAATAGATTATAGTCGTAGCTTGGCAGGCATGGTAGAGTCGCGCCTTGTGTAGGCGCGTGAATTGAAATTGTAACTATTGGCGGTAAAAAGAAGAAGTATAAACGTCGCGCCTTGTGTAGGCGCGTGAATTGAAATCTAATCTACCGCAATTATATATTACTTTGCCATTGTCGCGCCTTGTGTAGGCGCGTGAATTGAAATAACTTGCGCCGATAATGCATAGGGTTAATATCCGTCGCGCCTTGTGTAGGCGCGTGAATTGAAATAGTAACCTTGTTGACAGCCGAAGGCACACTGTAGTCGCGCCTTGTGTAGGCGCGTGAATTGAAATTTCTTCTAATGAGTCCATTTGACATACCGCGTTTGTCGCGCCTTGTGTAGGCGCGTGAATTGAAATTGCCCGAAGATTTGATAGAAGGATACGAAGACCAGGTCGCGCCTTGTGTAGGCGCGTGAATTGAAATCTTGCAGTCATCGGGGTTAAAATCTCTTATCTCTTGTCGCGCCTTGTGTAGGCGCGTGAATTGAAATGCGATATTTTTGTGCGCCTGCGCTAACAGGCGCACGTCGCGCCTTGTGTAGGCGCGTGAATTGAAATTTCAAAGGTTTGGGCAAAGACGGAAGAGCTGGCTAGTCGCGCCTTGTGTAGGCGCGTGAATTGAAATGGCTAAAGTTTTTAAGTGCTGAGCTTGGTCTTTAAGTCGCGCCTTGTGTAGGCGCGTGAATTGAAATCTGACGAATACTTTACAGAAGACGCAGACGAAGGGGTCGCGCCTTGTGTAGGCGCGTGAATTGAAATTAAAGTTTACGCCTGTGTTGCCTGAATCCTTTTGTCGCGCCTTGTGTAGGCGCGTGAATTGAAATCGGGAAAATACAAACAGCATTTCCCCCTGCTGAAGTCGCGCCTTGTGTAGGCGCGTGAATTGAAATTTTAATTTCCAGCCCCGTATTCCCGTCAACGGATAGTCGCGCCTTGTGTAGGCGCGTGAATTGAAATTGGCTACTGCTAGAGTGGCAAAACCAATATTAGGTCGCGCCTTGTGTAGGCGCGTGAATTGAAATTGGATTTTTCCTTAGATAGAGCTAATGCAGAAGAGTCGCGCCTTGTGTAGGCGCGTGAATTGAAATAAAGGAAGACTATGCAAACAGAGAAATACTCAGAGTCGCGCCTTGTGTAGGCGCGTGAATTGAAATTTTGGCTGCATGCTAAACGGCACTCCGTAACTTCGTCGCGCCTTGTGTAGGCGCGTGAATTGAAATTTGTGCAAAAACTGAGGTTTGCCTGACTGAGCCTGTCGCGCCTTGTGTAGGCGCGTGAATTGAAATCTAACGCTTCCCGAGCCGCTAACAAGCAGGGCAGGTCGCGCCTTGTGTAGGCGCGTGAATTGAAATTTCGTTTAAGGGAATAGAACGACCATTAGATAGGGTCGCGCCTTGTGTAGGCGCGTGAATTGAAATCTGACGAATACTTTACAGAAGACGCAGACGAAGGGTCGCGCCTTGTGTAGGCGCGTGAATTGAAATCACCCTGCACTTTACGTCCGTGAGATGGTAAGGGGTCGCGCCTTGTGTAGGCGCGTGAATTGAAATCTAAAATAATGCGGGAAGAATATGATAAGGAAGAGTCGCGCCTTGTGTAGGCGCGTGAATTGAAATCCGCTATTTATGAGTGGGCGTTATCCGTTGCGACAGTCGCGCCTTGTGTAGGCGCGTGAATTGAAATGTCGGAGTTATGCCCGAGCAAATGCACTGTCTCTGTCGCGCCTTGTGTAGGCGCGTGAATTGAAATGGGATTAGCAGCGGGCGGGCTGGCTTCGGTAATTGTCGCGCCTTGTGTAGGCGCGTGAATTGAAATGTGGGAAGCTGCGACCTATAAGCCTGACGGCTTAGTCGCGCCTTGTGTAGGCGCGTGAATTGAAATTGCAATCCGCAATGTTCTTTTTAACTCCTTATAAGTCGCGCCTTGTGTAGGCGCGTGAATTGAAATGTTTTTCGCTTTCTGTTTATACTGCACCATTCTTGTCGCGCCTTGTGTAGGCGCGTGAATTGAAATCTATGCACATGTATTTCCTCAACGAGGATTTCTTGGTCGCGCCTTGTGTAGGCGCGTGAATTGAAATTGGCAGTAAGAGATGGCGTAAAAGAGATAAAAGAGGTCGCGCCTTGTGTAGGCGCGTGAATTGAAATGGGTATCGGCGGAATATCGCTTATTGTGGCTAACGTCGCGCCTTGTGTAGGCGCGTGAATTGAAATGTTTTTCTTCTGGTTGTATCCCGTTAAATCGCCCGTCGCGCCTTGTGTAGGCGCGTGAATTGAAATGTTTGTTGCCGAAGCATTTGGACTAGATAAAGACGTCGCGCCTTGTGTAGGCGCGTGAATTGAAATCACCTTTTTGATTGAGCAGCTGCTTGCAACAAAGGGTCGCGCCTTGTGTAGGCGCGTGAATTGAAATTTTTCACGCTTCTCTGGGCGGGTACGTAGCGGGCAGTCGCGCCTTGTGTAGGCGCGTGAATTGAAATCTCTCAATCGTTGCCTGCTTTCTGTTTGGTAATTGTCGCGCCTTGTGTAGGCGCGTGAATTGAAATACGTTAGTGATATAAACGTCAAGACAAGGCGACAGTCGCGCCTTGTGTAGGCGCGTGAATTGAAATATTTGCTGATAGCTGACGTGTATTTTGTTTATGCGTCGCGCCTTGTGTAGGCGCGTGAATTGAAATCAAGCACGCCGCAGAATTGGGCGGATTACGACTGTCGCGCCTTGTGTAGGCGCGTGAATTGAAATATTAACAAAGTTGTCCATTTCAGCGTCCATTCTGGTCGCGCCTTGTGTAGGCGCGTGAATTGAAATCGATGATGGGAGCCGCTATGCCCAATCTTGAAGGGTCGCGCCTTGTGTAGGCGCGTGAATTGAAATATGAAAGGCAAATTCGGTTCGGTGCGGCTGCAGAAGTCGCGCCTTGTGTAGGCGCGTGAATTGAAATGTTTTCTGCGGACTGCGGCGTCACTTGCATTGCCGTCGCGCCTTGTGTAGGCGCGTGAATTGAAATGCACGAGCAGTGGCAGATGGATAACGGGGACAAAGTCGCGCCTTGTGTAGGCGCGTGAATTGAAATAGGGAGTCTTGTTATCGCTCCGCCTTCGGCAAAGGTCGCGCCTTGTGTAGGCGCGTGAATTGAAATCAAGAAAGTCCTGCGTTTAACAACCCCTATGCAAGTCGCGCCTTGTGTAGGCGCGTGAATTGAAATGGATAAAGCCTAAAATAAACGAAAATATAAAGTTGTCGCGCCTTGTGTAGGCGCGTGAATTGAAATCATTCTGGACGCCATAATGCGTATGCGTGCAGCGTCGCGCCTTGTGTAGGCGCGTGAATTGAAATATTGTTGGTAAAGTCCTCAGACATCTTTATTGATGTCGCGCCTTGTGTAGGCGCGTGAATTGAAATAAAAATGAACAAATTTTATACAAAAATTGAAAGGGTCGCGCCTTGTGTAGGCGCGTGAATTGAAATTTCTAAAATCAACCCTGTCAGATTCATATCTTGAGTCGCGCCTTGTGTAGGCGCGTGAATTGAAATTTCTGCCGCCTTAATAGGAGGCGCTGACTCCGCAAGTCGCGCCTTGTGTAGGCGCGTGAATTGAAATAGAACACTACTCTTCAATCTCCTAAAGAAGCCCCGTCGCGCCTTGTGTAGGCGCGTGAATTGAAATTTTATTCTTATTTAGGATTATCGTTGAATTATCATGTCGCGCCTTGTGTAGGCGCGTGAATTGAAATTTGGATAAAAAAACAATACGCAAATGAGAAAGCTAGTCGCGCCTTGTGTAGGCGCGTGAATTGAAATCGTTCATTTTTTTTACTCCCGAATTTTTATTTAACGTCGCGCCTTGTGTAGGCGCGTGAATTGAAATCTGCGGACAACGCTACATTTTCTTACGTGGCTAAGTCGCGCCTTGTGTAGGCGCGTGAATTGAAATGATATGGTGATAACAGGCGTTACAAAATATTGCAGTCGCGCCTTGTGTAGGCGCGTGAATTGAAATTCGTATGGAAAGGCTGGGAAGATTTTATTACCGGGTCGCGCCTTGTGTAGGCGCGTGAATTGAAATACCCAAGAGATATACCTGTGACCGAAGAAGCACAGTCGCGCCTTGTGTAGGCGCGTGAATTGAAATAGCAAAAATGTATACAGCATTCCGCTTTATGACGGTCGCGCCTTGTGTAGGCGCGTGAATTGAAATAGGGTGCTGTCTCAATTCTTCTTCCGTCAAAAACACGTCGCGCCTTGTGTAGGCGCGTGAATTGAAATCGTTGAAAGGCTACAGTCATCGTATAGTCGCCCGGTCGCGCCTTGTGTAGGCGCGTGAATTGAAATGGATAACCTAACAAACAGCTGCCCTGTGTTTGCGGTCGCGCCTTGTGTAGGCGCGTGAATTGAAATTATGCCGTTAATTATCGCATACTAGTAACTGCAAGTCGCGCCTTGTGTAGGCGCGTGAATTGAAATAAAGAGGATTGCGTGATAGTGCGGGCGACCCGTTTGTCGCGCCTTGTGTAGGCGCGTGAATTGAAATCCTGATTTTGCGTAGGCAGCTGCTGTTTAGCCGTTGTCGCGCCTTGTGTAGGCGCGTGAATTGAAATGCAAAGCGAAACAACACCTCAACCTTCGTGCAAAGGTCGCGCCTTGTGTAGGCGCGTGAATTGAAATATGAGATTTCGCAGAAGACACAGAGGACGCAGACGTCGCGCCTTGTGTAGGCGCGTGAATTGAAATTAAGCGGTATAGCGGAAACATGCATATCTTCCAAGTCGCGCCTTGTGTAGGCGCGTGAATTGAAATGTTTCATGCGTCTTTAGGCGGATATGTAGCAGGTGTCGCGCCTTGTGTAGGCGCGTGAATTGAAATGCTTATAGGCAACGCTGTGCCTAGTAAAACTACAGGTCGCGCCTTGTGTAGGCGCGTGAATTGAAATTTCTTTGCCTGCCAAATACCGGCAAAACGCGCCTGTCGCGCCTTGTGTAGGCGCGTGAATTGAAATAAAATTTTTCGTTATTTTGCCCGTGCCGTCCCTTGTCGCGCCTTGTGTAGGCGCGTGAATTGAAATCTTGCCTTTTTCCAACATCACGCTGCTGTTAAACGTCGCGCCTTGTGTAGGCGCGTGAATTGAAATGTTACAGGAGCAGCGAGCATGCCTATAGAAGCCAAGTCGCGCCTTGTGTAGGCGCGTGAATTGAAATTCTTTAGGTGCGTCGTTTTCCGCTGGCTGCGACGGGTCGCGCCTTGTGTAGGCGCGTGAATTGAAATGCACGAGCTATTCCGCGAGTTGCGTGGGCTTAAGCGTCGCGCCTTGTGTAGGCGCGTGAATTGAAATAGTTTAACAGTCCGCGTTAAATCCTTTTTTTTGCGTCGCGCCTTGTGTAGGCGCGTGAATTGAAATTTTAAGCATTTGCTCGGCATGTTTGGGATTGCGGTCGCGCCTTGTGTAGGCGCGTGAATTGAAATTTTCGTTTTTTGATTTGATAATGCACCTGAGATTGTCGCGCCTTGTGTAGGCGCGTGAATTGAAATGGTGCTTCTCAGGCAAATCCTCAGGGAGTGCCTGGTCGCGCCTTGTGTAGGCGCGTGAATTGAAATGAACTTTTGAGAACGCAAACTTGCGTAATGCAAAGTCGCGCCTTGTGTAGGCGCGTGAATTGAAATATCTAAACGACCCAACTTTTGCGGATACTTTAAGGTCGCGCCTTGTGTAGGCGCGTGAATTGAAATTAATCATAATTACACCATTATGTGCGATATCAAGTCGCGCCTTGTGTAGGCGCGTGAATTGAAATTCGTCGCCCCCCCAGTGACTAGCTATGACTCAAGGTCGCGCCTTGTGTAGGCGCGTGAATTGAAATACATAATCTAGCAACAACAGTATGGCATTTAAAAGTCGCGCCTTGTGTAGGCGCGTGAATTGAAATTGCACCTGGTGTCGCCTCAGGCGGTGGCAACGGGTCGCGCCTTGTGTAGGCGCGTGAATTGAAATGAGCTACAATACCAGACAAGAGAGAGCTGAATTCGTCGCGCCTTGTGTAGGCGCGTGAATTGAAATTCCCTTATGCTTGCGGTCCCAAAATCCCAGTTTAGTCGCGCCTTGTGTAGGCGCGTGAATTGAAATTTATCAATTTACGAATCACGATAATCAGTTGGCCGTCGCGCCTTGTGTAGGCGCGTGAATTGAAATTTATCAATTTACGAATCACGATAATCAGTTGGCCGTCGCGCCTTGTGTAGGCGCGTGAATTGAAATGTCGATAAAATGGTATTATTTACACATTTTTGGGGTCGCGCCTTGTGTAGGCGCGTGAATTGAAATTTTTATTATCAACTTCGAGAGTTCCCACTCTAAAAGTCGCGCCTTGTGTAGGCGCGTGAATTGAAATTCCTGCTTTTAGCAATCCGCAGGCGCAAATCCAGCGTCGCGCCTTGTGTAGGCGCGTGAATTGAAATTCTTCTTCCCTCACTAGATTTGCAGGTCTCTCTTGTCGCGCCTTGTGTAGGCGCGTGAATTGAAATGCTTCTTTCGCCGCCGCCTCTTCTGCACTCAGCGGGTCGCGCCTTGTGTAGGCGCGTGAATTGAAATTTTGCACTTTCTTGTGCCTGCGTTGTTCATCCTTGTCGCGCCTTGTGTAGGCGCGTGAATTGAAATACTGTAGAGCGGATAATAATGGGGCGACATGGAAGTCGCGCCTTGTGTAGGCGCGTGAATTGAAATGGGTGATGGGTATGCGTGTGGATGTGAATGCTGAGGTCGCGCCTTGTGTAGGCGCGTGAATTGAAATTTATCAATTTACGAATCACGATAATCAGTTGGCCGTCGCGCCTTGTGTAGGCGCGTGAATTGAAATTATGCATATGTTCCTGTAGCGATATATCTACACTGTCGCGCCTTGTGTAGGCGCGTGAATTGAAATTGAAGAGACAGCTAAAAGAGTTCAGCAGGGTCACGTCGCGCCTTGTGTAGGCGCGTGAATTGAAATACAAAATGAGAGAGAACGTAAGAAAAGAGATATCGTCGCGCCTTGTGTAGGCGCGTGAATTGAAATCTCGTCTACTTTGTAATCAAACCACGCTTGGTACAGTCGCGCCTTGTGTAGGCGCGTGAATTGAAATTAAACGCCCTATTTTGCATAGATGACACGCTAGAGTCGCGCCTTGTGTAGGCGCGTGAATTGAAATGGCACTATGGGTGGCGGACAAATTATATCTGCGATGGTCGCGCCTTGTGTAGGCGCGTGAATTGAAATGAAAAAGCACAGGAGGCCATGCAGAAAGGATAAGTCGCGCCTTGTGTAGGCGCGTGAATTGAAATCGCCCTAGAACAAAAGAACTCTGAATCGATTACCAGGTCGCGCCTTGTGTAGGCGCGTGAATTGAAATCTCAAGTGCGGGAGAATCCTCGAGATGTGCCGCAGGTCGCGCCTTGTGTAGGCGCGTGAATTGAAATCGCCCCCGATTATACTATATTAGTCTGCTAAGTCGTCGCGCCTTGTGTAGGCGCGTGAATTGAAATTGATATTTTTGCGGGGCCACCATGCGGAACGGAAGTCGCGCCTTGTGTAGGCGCGTGAATTGAAATAGGGACTGACTTTGACTATCCAGGCAATCGGACAAGTCGCGCCTTGTGTAGGCGCGTGAATTGAAATTGGCAGTATACTTGCTGGTATGTACGATAGTTTTGAGTCGCGCCTTGTGTAGGCGCGTGAATTGAAATCTTTGCCTCCCCTTTTCTTAGTACCTGCAAACTTGTCGCGCCTTGTGTAGGCGCGTGAATTGAAATTTGCCCAGTTGCAGTTTCACCTGATTGCCCGTCTGTCGCGCCTTGTGTAGGCGCGTGAATTGAAATGACGCATTTTCGGGCGTTTCTTGAAATGATAATCGTCGCGCCTTGTGTAGGCGCGTGAATTGAAATTCTGTAGACTGCGTAATTGTCGCATTTTACATCTTGTCGCGCCTTGTGTAGGCGCGTGAATTGAAATTGCCCGTTTACTGTTATGGGTATAACCTTAGCGGGTCGCGCCTTGTGTAGGCGCGTGAATTGAAATCCGCCAAAACATTTTTAGCTATATATAGGTAGGGGTCGCGCCTTGTGTAGGCGCGTGAATTGAAATCTTTCTACCACCCGTGGGGCACCAGGGAGGCAAAGTCGCGCCTTGTGTAGGCGCGTGAATTGAAATCTGTTGCGGAGTCAGCGCCTCCTATTAAGGCGGCGTCGCGCCTTGTGTAGGCGCGTGAATTGAAATAGTATTGGTTTTGAGAGACGCGTTGAAAACTTTATGTCGCGCCTTGTGTAGGCGCGTGAATTGAAATCAGGCACGCCACCATAGGCATAGTAAAGGATAACGTCGCGCCTTGTGTAGGCGCGTGAATTGAAATTTTGCTTCTTACATGTACCGCGCCAATCGACAACGTCGCGCCTTGTGTAGGCGCGTGAATTGAAATAAATGAGGAGTAGTTGCCGCTGAAGAAGCCTTCATGTCGCGCCTTGTGTAGGCGCGTGAATTGAAATCCAAAGTTTGTGTGTCAATCGCTAAACCAATAATGTCGCGCCTTGTGTAGGCGCGTGAATTGAAATTTGCCAGTTGTGGTATCTGTGGTAAACACCATCAGTCGCGCCTTGTGTAGGCGCGTGAATTGAAATGAAATCCACCTGAATATCCACCCATAACGAAGACGTCGCGCCTTGTGTAGGCGCGTGAATTGAAATGAAATTGGCGCCAAGTTCTGAGTCTGCGGCGGCGTCGCGCCTTGTGTAGGCGCGTGAATTGAAATTGCATCAATAGCCATTATTCTTCCCACTCCTTTTGTCGCGCCTTGTGTAGGCGCGTGAATTGAAATCGCTCAAAAGATAGCAGGTTACAACGTCCCGAGTGTCGCGCCTTGTGTAGGCGCGTGAATTGAAATGTGTTATTCCCGTTGTCGGAAGAGGTTTCTAATGGTCGCGCCTTGTGTAGGCGCGTGAATTGAAATCCGCAAACAATCAAGAGAATGGTTGAAGCTTTTAGTCGCGCCTTGTGTAGGCGCGTGAATTGAAATATGGTTAAGTTTTTTGCGTTTGTGTTTTCCATCGGGTCGCGCCTTGTGTAGGCGCGTGAATTGAAATTGTTTATTTGTTAATGTGCTGGCTTGTAAACCTAGTCGCGCCTTGTGTAGGCGCGTGAATTGAAATTATAATTTTAGTAACCTCTTCAAGCCCGCCATCTTGTCGCGCCTTGTGTAGGCGCGTGAATTGAAATCGTATGGGATACGGTACAGGTACCGGCTATCAAGGTCGCGCCTTGTGTAGGCGCGTGAATTGAAATAAGCAAGCCGAAATTCAAAACGAAAACATTCGTGGTCGCGCCTTGTGTAGGCGCGTGAATTGAAATTTCCAACTAAATAAGCTAAGGAGCTTAACAGATGGTCGCGCCTTGTGTAGGCGCGTGAATTGAAATAGGTTATAATGCTGGAGCCGCTACAGCCGCACCTGTCGCGCCTTGTGTAGGCGCGTGAATTGAAATAATCAGGATATCAAGGAGTTTCTAAGGCAAATAAGTCGCGCCTTGTGTAGGCGCGTGAATTGAAATAAAATATTGGACGAAAGGCTTTATCAAGATAGACGTCGCGCCTTGTGTAGGCGCGTGAATTGAAATAAGTAGCTACTATATTTAAGAAATGTTGGCGTAAGTCGCGCCTTGTGTAGGCGCGTGAATTGAAATATGTGCATGCAGCGAGACCAATGCCAAGACATGCGTCGCGCCTTGTGTAGGCGCGTGAATTGAAATCCGAGTTTAGATTATACGGCAGAGAAGCCGCTGGTCGCGCCTTGTGTAGGCGCGTGAATTGAAATGGGAACAACGGCAAATGCCCTGAATTTTGGAAAAGTCGCGCCTTGTGTAGGCGCGTGAATTGAAATCGCGCATGAGGATAGAGTAAAAGAAAAGATAAGGTCGCGCCTTGTGTAGGCGCGTGAATTGAAATAGGTCTTAAAGCCGATGTTATCCAAAACTGTCCGGTCGCGCCTTGTGTAGGCGCGTGAATTGAAATCTGATTTGTGTTTGCAAGAGGTTTCTGATAGTTGGTCGCGCCTTGTGTAGGCGCGTGAATTGAAATTATCCCAAGCTCTACATTCGCTTTCAACGCGTCCGTCGCGCCTTGTGTAGGCGCGTGAATTGAAATGTCCTACGGCTTATATAACAGTATATCACAAAAGTCGCGCCTTGTGTAGGCGCGTGAATTGAAATAATATTATGGACAAATGTATAATGGACATCAAATGGTCGCGCCTTGTGTAGGCGCGTGAATTGAAATGTGTGCTTTATGATATCATTATGTCGGCTCCCGCAGGTCGCGCCTTGTGTAGGCGCGTGAATTGAAATACGACTGTCATACTTTGTTATATATTTAGCAACAGTCGCGCCTTGTGTAGGCGCGTGAATTGAAATCTGATTTGTGTTTGCAAGAGGTTTCTGATAGTTGTCGCGCCTTGTGTAGGCGCGTGAATTGAAATGTAACATCTTCTTCATACTCAAAATCATCAGGAGTGTCGCGCCTTGTGTAGGCGCGTGAATTGAAATTTCGTCCTGAACAGCAAATACACGCTTGCTAGCATGTCGCGCCTTGTGTAGGCGCGTGAATTGAAATGTGGAAAAAGTGCAGGTTTACATCCTCTCGCTACAGTCGCGCCTTGTGTAGGCGCGTGAATTGAAATCCGCAGTTGTTAAGGATATTATTGGTAACGTTAAGTCGCGCCTTGTGTAGGCGCGTGAATTGAAATTTTTTTTTCGGGCGGATAGGTGCGTTAGCCTATGGGTCGCGCCTTGTGTAGGCGCGTGAATTGAAATAGAAAAGCCAGATACGACGCAGATATGAGCGGGCGTCGCGCCTTGTGTAGGCGCGTGAATTGAAATCTTCTTTAAATTAAGCTTAGTAATTACGTCGTCTGTCGCGCCTTGTGTAGGCGCGTGAATTGAAATGTTTACACCACCAAAGGCGAAGTGTTATGTTTCAGGTCGCGCCTTGTGTAGGCGCGT
Source organism: Candidatus Endomicrobiellum agilis (assembly GCF_020328115.1). NCBI lineage: Bacteria > Pseudomonadati > Elusimicrobiota > Endomicrobiia > Endomicrobiales > Endomicrobiaceae > Candidatus Endomicrobiellum > Candidatus Endomicrobiellum agilis. Next base: position 23,937 of record NZ_JAIXMW010000003.1, on the reverse strand, counting down.
GAATTGAAATCCGAAAAACCGGGATACACCAAACCTTTTATAATCGTCGCGCCTTGTGTAGGCGCGTGAATTGAAATGTGTTCCGCCGTTTGCCTTGATGAGTTTAAAGCCGTCGCGCCTTGTGTAGGCGCGTGAATTGAAATATAGATAACCTTCCTTTTTTGCTGTAAATGAAAAGTCGCGCCTTGTGTAGGCGCGTGAATTGAAATTTTAAATATCTTCGCAAAAGCTATTCCAATTGGGTCGCGCCTTGTGTAGGCGCGTGAATTGAAATATCTTCTCTGTCATGTCGGTCTGGCTCAATCGCTAGTCGCGCCTTGTGTAGGCGCGTGAATTGAAATTCTAAAAAACCGACGCGGAATACCTTGTTGATAACGTCGCGCCTTGTGTAGGCGCGTGAATTGAAATTTTTTTTAAATCCGCTAACTTTTTTATCAGCTCTTGTCGCGCCTTGTGTAGGCGCGTGAATTGAAATTTTGCTGTCAATCTCCATTTCTTTTTGCCTCCTCTGTCGCGCCTTGTGTAGGCGCGTGAATTGAAATGCAAAGAGCCAGAGCGGACGCTGATGATTTTGCATGTCGCGCCTTGTGTAGGCGCGTGAATTGAAATCAGATATTTGGCACATGAGCAAAGTAGAGGAGTAGTCGCGCCTTGTGTAGGCGCGTGAATTGAAATCTGAGGCTTATAAGTGTGTTGGCGGTTGGGAAGCGTCGCGCCTTGTGTAGGCGCGTGAATTGAAATGGAGCCTACGCCTGTGATTAGTTGATGATACAGTGTCGCGCCTTGTGTAGGCGCGTGAATTGAAATAGCCCAAGACCTGCGGGACTTGGGCTGACAGTAAAGTCGCGCCTTGTGTAGGCGCGTGAATTGAAATGTTTCTTTCAATTTTTGTATAAAATCTGTTCATCGTCGCGCCTTGTGTAGGCGCGTGAATTGAAATCTTTTTATTTTATAAACCTATTATATCACAAAAAAGTCGCGCCTTGTGTAGGCGCGTGAATTGAAATGATTACATGGAACAAATGTCGACGCATTTTCGGGGTCGCGCCTTGTGTAGGCGCGTGAATTGAAATTGCTGTACATAAAGTTTCTTATCAAAAGTTTTAGGTCGCGCCTTGTGTAGGCGCGTGAATTGAAATTCGTACATCTTTAGATTCCTTTGATTTTATTCGTGTCGCGCCTTGTGTAGGCGCGTGAATTGAAATTTGTGGAATAAGGCGGAAGGATGGATAGAAGACCACGTCGCGCCTTGTGTAGGCGCGTGAATTGAAATAGTTTTTATGCGAGTGCGTCTTTAGATGAAGTTAGTCGCGCCTTGTGTAGGCGCGTGAATTGAAATTTTCGAGTACGGCTGTACAAACTGGCTCGGGAAGGTCGCGCCTTGTGTAGGCGCGTGAATTGAAATCCATCATCAAAGTGCTATTGTCCAAAGGCACATGTCGCGCCTTGTGTAGGCGCGTGAATTGAAATCATGACAGACATGTTGTTATCTCTAGCATATTTCGTCGCGCCTTGTGTAGGCGCGTGAATTGAAATGAGTTGTTCTTTTTTGTTAAACAAACTGCGTAACGTCGCGCCTTGTGTAGGCGCGTGAATTGAAATAAATCATGCTATCTAAGATAGCTAAACAAAACACCGTCGCGCCTTGTGTAGGCGCGTGAATTGAAATATCGGCACAATACTCATCACAAAAATCGTAAAGCGTCGCGCCTTGTGTAGGCGCGTGAATTGAAATGCTATTGGCACATCTTGCGTCTGCTTCTTCCATTGTCGCGCCTTGTGTAGGCGCGTGAATTGAAATTAACTCCACATCATGAATAAAATTATTGAATTCTGTCGCGCCTTGTGTAGGCGCGTGAATTGAAATTCAGCCTGCTGAAAACAGTACGAGCTTTTTTATAGTCGCGCCTTGTGTAGGCGCGTGAATTGAAATTTGAAATTAGGCTTGCCGACGGGACTTCGTCCACGTCGCGCCTTGTGTAGGCGCGTGAATTGAAATTTATCACTACAAGGCAGATATACGGCGATTCACAGGTCGCGCCTTGTGTAGGCGCGTGAATTGAAATTTGAAATCCAACATGATATTCGTAAGGAGTATTGGTCGCGCCTTGTGTAGGCGCGTGAATTGAAATCTAAGAATGCTCAAAAGGTTGCTAAATTATGGGGGTCGCGCCTTGTGTAGGCGCGTGAATTGAAATTTACCTATAATGATGAAAACATGCCTGCCGAGCCTGTCGCGCCTTGTGTAGGCGCGTGAATTGAAATAAGGTGCCGTTGATGTTTTCAATTATGCAACACAAGTCGCGCCTTGTGTAGGCGCGTGAATTGAAATTTTCTGTCCATAAATTTTGCGTCGGCCGGCAAACGTCGCGCCTTGTGTAGGCGCGTGAATTGAAATTTGACACAACACGGGTACAAGCCGACCCATATTGTCGCGCCTTGTGTAGGCGCGTGAATTGAAATAGATATTTCGCTTGCGGTGAGTATGGACGACGCAGTCGCGCCTTGTGTAGGCGCGTGAATTGAAATTACTTATTGCTTACTACCGCCCTCGCTCTGCTCGGTCGCGCCTTGTGTAGGCGCGTGAATTGAAATTTGAGTGGGGGCAGTCTGCAAAACTTCGGAAAACGTCGCGCCTTGTGTAGGCGCGTGAATTGAAATCTGCCTTAGGCAGTAATTTAATTAAAAATAAAGCGTCGCGCCTTGTGTAGGCGCGTGAATTGAAATGGTGCCATCAGTACGAACGAAACGAGGCTGATTAGTCGCGCCTTGTGTAGGCGCGTGAATTGAAATAATGAGTGGTATCGAGACGAAGACCTTGTTGATAGTCGCGCCTTGTGTAGGCGCGTGAATTGAAATGAACCTGAAGAAAGAAGAAAAGATATGTGTATTGTCGCGCCTTGTGTAGGCGCGTGAATTGAAATGTGTGCTTTACGATATTCTCACTCAGGCTCCCGCGTCGCGCCTTGTGTAGGCGCGTGAATTGAAATATCTTTGAGCCTGTTCATAAACTGCGGCTATCTGCGTCGCGCCTTGTGTAGGCGCGTGAATTGAAATTGAGCATCCTTAAGCTCAGTATCCTTCTGAATAGTCGCGCCTTGTGTAGGCGCGTGAATTGAAATGGATATACCATAAGTGTAATTATGGCTATGCGGGTAAGGTCGCGCCTTGTGTAGGCGCGTGAATTGAAATTCCGCCAGGGCAAGCACATAAAGTTTGCGGGCGGTCGCGCCTTGTGTAGGCGCGTGAATTGAAATAATCCCACCGAGTATTTTACGAGTTTGATAGATGGTCGCGCCTTGTGTAGGCGCGTGAATTGAAATTGATTACCAACATTCCCGTCCCTTTGTTTTCAATGTCGCGCCTTGTGTAGGCGCGTGAATTGAAATTTGTCGCCGGTAATGTCAATGTCCTGCACATCAACAGGTCGCGCCTTGTGTAGGCGCGTGAATTGAAATGTAAGAACCCAATACGAATTAGCGGGTCCGGAAAGTCGCGCCTTGTGTAGGCGCGTGAATTGAAATGACCTCGGCGAAATCTTTCGGAAAGCTGTACGTTGTCGCGCCTTGTGTAGGCGCGTGAATTGAAATTTGTGGCTTTTTACGATAACTTAATTATAAATTCGTCGCGCCTTGTGTAGGCGCGTGAATTGAAATGGGGATAATGTTCTCATAGTAAAATTTTTCAAACTGTCGCGCCTTGTGTAGGCGCGTGAATTGAAATGGGATAGTTTTCATGGCGTTAACTCCCGTGCCGAGTCGCGCCTTGTGTAGGCGCGTGAATTGAAATGTTAACTCCCATAGTCGACGCATCTATGCTTAGTCGTCGCGCCTTGTGTAGGCGCGTGAATTGAAATCTATTGCCAAAATGGGCGCTGCAGGCGCCGTAAGGTCGCGCCTTGTGTAGGCGCGTGAATTGAAATTCAAAAACCGTTTCCTTTAAATAGTATCACAATACAGTCGCGCCTTGTGTAGGCGCGTGAATTGAAATTTTCCGGGCGTTTGGTATCACATCAACCGGCAAAAGTCGCGCCTTGTGTAGGCGCGTGAATTGAAATGAAGAAGAAACCGATTCTTGGGGCGAGCTTGACTGTCGCGCCTTGTGTAGGCGCGTGAATTGAAATGACAGCACACTTACCAACTTTAACCTAGAGGTAGGTCGCGCCTTGTGTAGGCGCGTGAATTGAAATCCTGCCGCCATGAGCGTAACAAGCTACGACCAATCGTCGCGCCTTGTGTAGGCGCGTGAATTGAAATTTCGTATGAGATATGTAACTCGCCTGATTTCTGCGTCGCGCCTTGTGTAGGCGCGTGAATTGAAATTGAAGTTTTTGACAAGATAATTGCGGCATTAGGTCGCGCCTTGTGTAGGCGCGTGAATTGAAATTGAAATTTTACGGCCGGAGGAAACGAAAATAAAAGTCGCGCCTTGTGTAGGCGCGTGAATTGAAATTAAACTCGGGCTTACATCAGCGGATACGTTGATAGTCGCGCCTTGTGTAGGCGCGTGAATTGAAATTCAGCAATTTATAGATTGTCACCCTACTACGAGGTCGCGCCTTGTGTAGGCGCGTGAATTGAAATATTTTTAACGGGTGTTTCAGACTGAGAAGATGTAGTCGCGCCTTGTGTAGGCGCGTGAATTGAAATTTTAATGCGATATAATAGCCGAGAATAATCTGCCCGTCGCGCCTTGTGTAGGCGCGTGAATTGAAATGCTCCCAACGATTTAACTATGCTACAGCCCATACAGGTCGCGCCTTGTGTAGGCGCGTGAATTGAAATTTTATTTCTGGGTGCTTGCCGCACCCGCAGACCACGTCGCGCCTTGTGTAGGCGCGTGAATTGAAATCAGAATTACATCTTTTACCGCATCCTCAACATCTGGTCGCGCCTTGTGTAGGCGCGTGAATTGAAATCGAGAGTATCAAACGCCGCAGAAGATAAATTCCCGTCGCGCCTTGTGTAGGCGCGTGAATTGAAATGAGTGGTATGTAAGGTGCAGACAAGGTATTAAACGTCGCGCCTTGTGTAGGCGCGTGAATTGAAATATTCCCAGTTTTAGCATCTCGTCCATATTTTGAGTCGCGCCTTGTGTAGGCGCGTGAATTGAAATCCTGCACAAATACGACACTTGTGCCACCAAAAGGTCGCGCCTTGTGTAGGCGCGTGAATTGAAATATTCTTTTCATTTTACACCTTCCTTGCGATGTGCGTCGCGCCTTGTGTAGGCGCGTGAATTGAAATGAGTGGTATGTAAGGTGCAGACAAGGTATTAAACGTCGCGCCTTGTGTAGGCGCGTGAATTGAAATTAGGTTTGGGGATGCGGAGACTTTAAAGTATCTTGGTCGCGCCTTGTGTAGGCGCGTGAATTGAAATTCAGAATTTGCAGTGGGACAGGCAGGATTTTGAGGTCGCGCCTTGTGTAGGCGCGTGAATTGAAATTTATCTCAAAAGTCCCGTAGACATATACCAGACTGGTCGCGCCTTGTGTAGGCGCGTGAATTGAAATCACATTATCACGCTATTATTTTCGGTTTGCCCCCGTCGCGCCTTGTGTAGGCGCGTGAATTGAAATCTCGTTGTTGCCGACCGATAACAGGCAGTCGGCGGGTCGCGCCTTGTGTAGGCGCGTGAATTGAAATAATTTTACATCAAAAAAGAGGGCACAGATACAGATGTCGCGCCTTGTGTAGGCGCGTGAATTGAAATAACCCTAACGGCACCCTCTACGTCGGTGACCAAACGTCGCGCCTTGTGTAGGCGCGTGAATTGAAATGGCGAGGCTGGTTGCTTAGTACAGCCAGAGATTAGTCGCGCCTTGTGTAGGCGCGTGAATTGAAATGTAGCAGAATGAAGATATTTCAAAAGGAAAGGTGGTCGCGCCTTGTGTAGGCGCGTGAATTGAAATTTTTTTATTACGAGGTTTTGCCTGTGTAACAAAGTCGCGCCTTGTGTAGGCGCGTGAATTGAAATTTTTTAAAAAAAGAGAAGAGAACGCAGAAAGTAAGAGTCGCGCCTTGTGTAGGCGCGTGAATTGAAATCGGGCTACGCACGCCAAAGTGTGCCAATATCGCTGTCGCGCCTTGTGTAGGCGCGTGAATTGAAATTAGTAACAGTAGCAGTATTAGCAGGTAATGCAAGGTCGCGCCTTGTGTAGGCGCGTGAATTGAAATACCGCAATAGAAACAGAAGGAAGGAACACAAGAACGTCGCGCCTTGTGTAGGCGCGTGAATTGAAATTTTCATGACCATGCCGAAACATGCAAAAGCCGTAGTCGCGCCTTGTGTAGGCGCGTGAATTGAAATTTTGTAATATCCAAGCGCATACAATTTATCAGGGGTCGCGCCTTGTGTAGGCGCGTGAATTGAAATTCATGCTCGGTGCGTTTAATATCGTCCCCGCATTGTCGCGCCTTGTGTAGGCGCGTGAATTGAAATCTTTCCCTGCGTAATAATTGCTTCTATCTTCAAGTCGCGCCTTGTGTAGGCGCGTGAATTGAAATATTTTTTTGAAGACAAAATTGAGTTGATTGACTAGTCGCGCCTTGTGTAGGCGCGTGAATTGAAATCGGTGACGATTACAGTATAAATTTTGCCTATGCGTCGCGCCTTGTGTAGGCGCGTGAATTGAAATAACGCCTAAATTACAAAAAACATCAAAGGCTAAGTCGCGCCTTGTGTAGGCGCGTGAATTGAAATTTTTTCGGAATTTTTTAATATTGCAATTGCCGTCGTCGCGCCTTGTGTAGGCGCGTGAATTGAAATTTCGGCGTAAATTACTTGCAACCGCTTATCCTGCGTCGCGCCTTGTGTAGGCGCGTGAATTGAAATCCCCTGAAGCTTCAGCCCTAAACGCGCTACACAGGTCGCGCCTTGTGTAGGCGCGTGAATTGAAATCTGTAATATTTCGTCGGATAATCCCGGCGAAATAGTCGCGCCTTGTGTAGGCGCGTGAATTGAAATCGGGACGCCGAAATCTGTGAATGCCTGCTGTACGTCGCGCCTTGTGTAGGCGCGTGAATTGAAATAAACTCGGTTTTCTTTCTGTCTTCTTTGCCCGTGTCGCGCCTTGTGTAGGCGCGTGAATTGAAATCTGAAAAACGAGGGGAAAAACATTGATTAAATTAAGTCGCGCCTTGTGTAGGCGCGTGAATTGAAATAATTTGTGTTTATACGCAATTTATCAATTATGTGTGTCGCGCCTTGTGTAGGCGCGTGAATTGAAATTTCCCAGCCGTCTTCCAACGCTTTGTTAGCCTGGTCGCGCCTTGTGTAGGCGCGTGAATTGAAATTTCTCTCTTTCCCTGCCTACGTCGTATCTGTAAGGTCGCGCCTTGTGTAGGCGCGTGAATTGAAATTTCTACCGCTTTTTTATCGGCGGTGTTTGAGCCGTCGCGCCTTGTGTAGGCGCGTGAATTGAAATCCGCTGCTTGGGCTACGGGTCTTGCTATGCTGTCGTCGCGCCTTGTGTAGGCGCGTGAATTGAAATCTTTTAACATTGCAAATGCAACGTTAACATTGTCGTCGCGCCTTGTGTAGGCGCGTGAATTGAAATTTATTTCGCTCGTCGGCGCTGTGCCTCTGTTTGGTCGCGCCTTGTGTAGGCGCGTGAATTGAAATTCTTCGGTGGACATTTTCAGAATATTTTTTGTGGTCGCGCCTTGTGTAGGCGCGTGAATTGAAATAGTATTTACACAAGAGCCAGCAGTTTAAAACACCTGTCGCGCCTTGTGTAGGCGCGTGAATTGAAATTTTGTCTAAACCCGACATATTCTTGACCATCGCTCGTCGCGCCTTGTGTAGGCGCGTGAATTGAAATTGAAGGATTGGTGTAAAAAAATGGTTGACACAGTAGCCGCGCCTTGTATAAGCGTGTGAATTGAAATAGTCCTAAACCAACTTTAAATCCGAAATATTTACTCACTCCGCCTAAAATCACATTGTTACCATAAATTACTTTTAAATTCGGACAAACATGAATATCACACGCAGATACAATTGTTGATGTTGATAATAATGTCGGTTGCGACTTACTTGAATTCATAAAACTACTGAGATATAAAAAAATTGTTTTTAGACTAAACCTAACATTACTACTATTTACAGGAGCAGTTGTCGATGTTGATATTAATACTGACAATGATATCGCTTGCGAACTGTTTGAATGTATAAGATTGTTGAGATATAAAAAACTGAAAACCTCTACCACTTGTGCGCTCACTTTAATAACTACTAAAAACAATAGAGATACCAACAACAATACTCTTTTCATCATTCATTTCGTTTTCGAGGATTTTTAACTTTTTCATTGAACAATTACTTGCACTTGCTTCCTTTGACATGAGAATCTATTTAATTTAAAATTGAGATTGTAGAAGAGAGAACAACAGATTCAAGTTCGCAATGTAACACATGCGGGAATTATATCAAAAGAATGTTCCATTGTTAAACCGATACAGCATCTCTTAGTGTATTAGACTTTTGATGTCGTCGCAAATTTATCTAAATCCAAAATACTTTTGTCTTTGTATTCCAAAAGCATTTGCCTTCCTAAAAACTGTTATCCATTATTGCTTTTCCAAGCTGCAAACCTTGCGGCATAGATTTCATATTTAATTCCTCTAAAAAGAACACATTGTATTTACTGATAATTTCTGTTGAACTAATCTTTACAAATATCCCGATGTTCATTGCTTTAGGTCAACCGCTCAGTCTGTATTTGCATTGCAAAGCTCATGGAGTACCTTTTAAAAAAATATGTTTTTTTAATTCATGGTTGAACAGTCCTAACATTTTTAAAATTGCAAGTCAATGATGCGAACATTAGTATTCGGTTGATAAAAAAGATATAATTTGGGAACCGTATTCAACAGTTAAAAAAGAGGGCAAATGCTAAAGAGAATAACAGAACAGAAGTTAATATTATCATCTCTGTATATAATGGATAACCATTAATGATAATGGCAAGAGAAATAATATATGTAAATAACAGAAGAAGATTAGAAGCATTTGAAGGAAAATGTGGTTTCCTATACAATGATTTGACTGAAAGTTTGAAAGATTTTGAAAGATATAGAAGAAATTAGAGAGAACAAAAATATAACAATCGAAAAATAGAAAGCTGAGAATACGGTTATACAAGAAGAGTCAAATAATATGTAAACCCGCTTACTTATCAGTGTTTTATCACGTTTTGCAATTATGTCCTTAAGCATTTAAAGAAGACGGAGAAATAAATCATTCCTGTTATTCTTATAGTTTTTATGGAAACAGTGGCAAAGATTTTATGAAAATACATCAGAAAAATCTATATTCCAATATGGAAACGATGATTTAGAAAAAGCTGTCTATTAAGAAAGCGTTATTAGATTTGATGTCTATTTGCTCTAACTGTCATAGAGTGGATACATAGGGGCAAAAAAGATGTGCTTGATAGAGACTCTGACAAAAAGTATAAATCCCAATATTAAAAATTTGTTTGATAGCGCATTTATAAAGGGAGATGAAATGAACGATAAAATCAAAACTTTAATAGATAAGGCGGTTGTTGGAATTATAAAGCGTGCGAGTAGTCGGGCAAAGATAGAACATTTACAAGAAAAGCATAATATCAAAATTCATTTCGTTCCTCGACGGTACAGAATTTTGGTGGGATTTTACAAAGCATGAACATTCAGTTCGGAAATTTTATTGAAGTGCTTATGACTTTGCTTATAGAAGACGACGGGCGGTATGAGATAGTATACAATTATAACGGTAAGAAAAGTAATTCATTCGAATTGTCATCAAAAAATGAAGCCTTAATTGATAATTATATTACTCGTTGCCAGACAGAAGAAAATATAAATATAGATATTGAGTTTCCAAAACTCCTAAGCTGTATTGTTTCTAATAAAGACGACCGAACAAACAAATTTAAGCATGATATAGACTTGTTATTTAAGAACACTGAAACAGGTAAAAGTTATTATTTAGAATGCAAATATAATGATGACCATGATACGGGAAAATTTGTTGATATAAATAGAAAGTTCATAAAGACTTATGCTTATTTAGTGAAAGAATTGAATATTACGGATAGAAGTAATTTAATTCCTATTTTATTTTTCTTTATAAACAACAAAATGAAGGATAATATCTATATACCGGAAAACTCAAATATTTACAGAGGTAAAAATTTCTTTGAAAAGTTTCTGAAAGTTAAATATGAAGATGTTGACCGGCATTTATTAGGTTTATCTGAAAGTCCTGAAACAATGAGGACTTTCAAAAACTTGTATGAAAAAACTATGAATATTTATTGAATTTGAGGAATTTATGAAACTAAAAATGAATAGCATATATCAAGGCGATTGCTTAGAAGTATTAAGGCAAATATCGGACAAGTCCGTCGATTTAATTTTTGCGGACCCGCCTTATAATATGCAGTTGAAAAAAGAATTATATCGTCCTAATAATACAAAAGTTGATGGAGTAAACGACGCTTGGGACAGATTTGCTTGTTTTGCCGACTATGATAATTTTTGTATTGCTTGGCTTAAAGAATGTAAAAGAATTTTGAAAGATACGGGGACCATTTGGGTAATAGGCTCTTATCATAATATTTACAGAGTCGGTAATATGTTGCTTAATCTTGGCTATTGGATATTAAACGATGTAACTTGGCATAAAACAAACGCTATGCCGAACTTTTTAGGAACAAGATTTACAAATGCAACAGAAACTCTCTTATAGTGTTCAAAAGGCGAAAATTATAAAAAATATACGTTCAACCATAAGTTAATGAAAAGATATAACAGCGGAAAGCAAATGACCTCCGTCTGGCAAATAGGTTTGTGTATAGGCAATGAAAGAATAAAAGGTTCTGACGGTAAAAAAGCGCACTCAACACAAAAGCCCGAGGAGCTTTTAAAAAGAGTAGTTTTATCAACAACAAAAATAGGAGATGTTGTATTGGATCCATTCTTTGGCACAGGAACGACGGGAGCGGTAGCAAAAAAATTGAGTAGAAATTTTGTAGGCATAGAAAAAGAAAAAGTTTATATTGATATAGCAAGACAACGGATTGACAGCATTAAAACTTTATCGCCGGAAGCCTCTTGGGAAGAAACAAGAAGGACAGAGCAGATAAAAGTTCCATTTGTTGATTTAGTAAAAAAAAATATTGTTAGAAGTGGAGAAGTTTTATATACCTGCAAAAGATATAACAAAAAAGCCAAAGTCCTTAATAATGGAAAGCTGTTGTTTGAAAATAATATTATTGGTTCTATTCATAGAATAGGGGCTATGATACAGCAGGCTCTGTCTTGTAATGGTTGGAAATTTTGGTATGTCTTAAAAGATAATAAAGTGCTTCTATTAGACGATTTAAGAACAGAATATTTACAGGATAATTTTAAATAACTTAACATTTTTATTAAAGTTTACGATGATATGCCGATGAAATTCAATAGTCTTAGAAAATAAATATTAACTTAAAGATGAAGTTGAAGAATTAAAAAATGAAAAATTATGAAATATTTAGTTGATATGTTTGCTGTTTTATTATTTTTTACTTGATGTAAATGCATAAGTCCGCTCTTATATGGGCAGTTTTAACAATAACATTATAGCGCAATAGACAATAATGGTAATTATGTGAATGTGCAATCTCATGCAAATTCTTTTGGGGATACAAGAGCATCAGAGCTGATGATAGTCGATAATTATGTAAATATCAACTCCTACGCAGATATATTTGGTAATATAGGCAATAAGTATACGAATACAAATTCTTATGCCGATACTTTTGGAAATTTAAGGACAGCGGGGAGTATTGGTAACGATTATATGAATACCAATTCATATATAGATACTTTCGGAAATACAAGAACATCAAGTAGAATTGAAGATGAATATATAAAGTCAATGCTCATACAGACTCTTTTGGAAGTATAAACTACAGCTTTTAGTATAAAATATCATTTACATGAGTCCAATAAAGACTCATATAATTGTTGCTCTATCTTTGAAATTTACAATAATATAATAATGAGTTTTATATGCCTAAAAAAACAGATAAAAAAAGCACGGATAAATACCTACTCATAAGTAATGGGTATTCTATTCACTATGATGAGACAGACTGTTTTGAGAACGACATAAAGCTTGATGAACAGAAAATGGGTACTCGTAAATCCAAAGATGTTGCAGAAGAATTAAAGAAAAAGTTTTATGACGGTTTTCTAAAAAAGCATTACGAAAATTTAATTATTTTAACCGGGGCAGGAACCTCCTTAGATAATGGTACCGATAAGAACAAGCGCGGTAAAACAAAAACACAGCTTTGGGACGAATGTCAAACTGAAATAGATACTTTTGAGAGCAAAATCTCTGGCTTTAAGAATAAGTCATTTTATACAGAAAAAGATATTGAGGAATGTCTTTCATATATTCTTCTATACGAAAAACTAAATGGGACTATTCAAAATGATAAAAAAGACAATTTGATAGAGATATTGGAGAAAAAAATAGCAAGTTGTTGTAATTTAGAATTACAGAATGCAGCACCACACAAGAATTTTATTAGCAAGATCATAGCAAGGAAACCTAACGATTCAAGAGTTAAATTATTTACTACCAATTACGATACTTTATTTGAACAATCCGCAAATAATGCAGGTATTGTTTTAATCGACGGTTTTTCTTTTAGTCAGCCGAGACAATTTTCAGGTAAATGGTTTGATTTAGATATCGTTAATAGAGAAAGGACGCGACTAAAAGAAGAGGAAAGTTTTATCTCGGAAGTATTACATTTATATAAATTACATGGTTCTTTGGACTGGGTAAAACATGGCGAAAAGATTATCCAACAGACAAATCATGAAAATAACCCGCTCATTATATATCCTGCTAATGAAAAGTATGAAAGTTCTTACAATCAACCGTATTTTGAAATGATGTCAAGATTTCAGCAATCATTAAGACAACCCAATACATTGCTTATTGTTGTTGGTTTTAGCTTCCAAGATAAGCATATAAAAAATGTAATTTTTGAAGCGGTTGAGCAAAATCCAAGTTTTCAATTGCTGATAGTTAATTTTAATAATAACCAAAGCATTGATACTATTGGCACTCTAAAAGATTTTTTTGATAGTGTAGAGAATAAGAAAATTAAAAGAAGAGTTAGTATTGTTTTTGATAGTTTTTCAGATTTCACAAAAAATTATCCTGAAAATGAGGTATACAGAAAAAACGAGGAAGTTGTAAATGAACAATCCTTTTGATCATAATTGCTTTCTGGGCTATGTAAATGAAATAACTCCTCAATATGTAAAAGTACATTTTCCTTCTTCAGGTCTTTTGTCTAAATTTCACCATAATGGCGTAAATTTTGCGGGTGGCAATGTAGGAAACTTTATAATTATAGAGGGCGAGGAATATGGATTTTTAGCCAGAATTGTAAAACTTAACCTACCTGATAGTGAAAAAAAAGAAATCAATGAAAATAAAATTAAAAACGACCAATCAAAATTTCATCCGTCAGGCGAAGCTGAATTATTATTAAGTTTTGATTTGTATAAACCGAATAAATTATCGAAAATAATTTGTAAATATCCTTTCATAGGAGCCAAAGTATATTCTTGTTCTGATGAACAGATGAGCAAATATGTTAAGGAATTCGGAAAACAAAATGACAATGACAGAGATATATATGCGAAAATTGGCGAACTAACTTCAAATAACGCTAAATGCAATATATCGCTTAATGCTTTGTTTGGAAGACATTGTGCTATTGTAGGAGCAACAGGCGGAGGTAAAAGTTGGACTGTCGCAAAGCTTACAGAAATAATTTCAAATCAAACAAGCAATAAAGTTATTTTAATAGACGCAACAGGAGAATATGCTAATCTAACTGATAATAGCGTTTCATTTGGGGAAAATGTGTCATTCCCATATAAATATCTTAGCAATACTGATTTTTGTTTTTTATTTCGGGAGTGTTCGCCAAATACTGTAAGTGTATTATGTGAAGCAATTCACACACTTAAGCTTATAAAACTGAAAAAACTTTCTGATGGTATAAAGGTAGGAAAGGATCCAATAATTATAAAACAAACAATCGCGGAAAATATTCATTTATTCAAAGATTGTAATTTTGATATTAAACAATTGCCCGCACAGCTTGTAAATGAATGTGTGAAAGTTGGAAGGACTACTTATGAAGAAGATAATTTTAAACTTAGCTATACTTCGCACTTGATTTCAAGGATAAATCTCTTTCTCACTAACAGGACAATGTGTTCCGCATTAGGGATTGACGACAATAAGACAGACGATATAATTTCAAAAATAACAAATTTTATAGAAAAAGATAAAACCAATGGAATATTAAGAATAAGTTTTGAAAAGATATCCTATGATTTCTCTATTAGAGAAATCGCCGTTAATTTTGTCTCTTTTTTTTTATTGGAAAAATCAAGAACCAACATCTTTAAAAAAAGCCCATTAATCTTGTTTGTTGATGAGGCTCATCAGTTTTTAAATAAAAGAATAAATGCAGAAGATGACACCGTATTCTCATTGCAAAATATTGATTCAATAGCCAAAGAATGTAGAAAATACGGCTTATTCCTCTGTTTAGCAACACAAATGGCAAGAGATATACCAATAGGCACATTAAGCCAGATAGGAACTTTTATAGTCCACCGGTTAATAAACGAACAAGATAAAAAAGCGATAGAAAATGCATCTTCTTTAGCTAATAGAAGTGTTTTGTCATTCTTGCCGGTTTTAGGAAAAGGGGAAGCATTACTTATTGGAGTTGATTTTCCTATGCCATTACTTATCAGGTTAGATGTTCCGAGCACTCCTCCTGACTCAAATACTCCAAAATTAAGCAAAAAGAATTAAACTTTTAAAAATATCTCTTGGTGAATAAATTAAAACGGGTAATATCTTTACGAGTATATAACTTTTTTATAAAATTAAATATCATTAAATTTAGTTTGTAATATTTTATCTAAAATATTTTTATTCCATTCATATGTAAATACTAACGACTAAGTATAAGAAGTATAACCCAAGCCTGCTGAATTTGACACACTGTTAAAATTAGTGTTTAGTTTTATATCAGCAACCAATAGTTCGGCGGGCAGTAGAATTCTAATAGTTCAGAGTAGTGGCATATATGAAAGATCTGAAGCTGATTTGGCATTTTGCACTACAAATTCAAAAAAACAGGTACCAGAAAATGTAAAATTAATTTTTGAAATCAAAATGAGCGTCATTTCAAACTATAAGTATGAATCTGGCAAAATTAAATTCATTGGGGATTACAAAACTCACAAAGGCAATCCTTTTTTATTGCGTTCGGACTCTATGTTGAAAGCAATAGGAAAATCAATAAACATAAGAGTTTCCGGGATATCGTCGTCAAATATACCAATTATTGTTATAGGCAATAGTCCCATTACAGAAAATTACAGTCATAAAGTAGATTTTTTAAAAAACTCCGGAGTTGTACAAGGTTTTTGGTCTTTAAACCCAAGACCAACTAGTATTTCTTTTATTGAAAAAACGGATGGTAATGGGTTTTTAACTATAAAAAATTTATCTTTACTCAAGCAACAGACAAAAGAAGTATTAGAAGGCAAATTAAATTACTTCTCATCAATGATACCAAAAAAGAAGCTTGGCGAGTTTATAAATGTATCAAGCAAAGAAAGCTATGACGAACAAAAGGCAGAAAAGTTTTTAAACCTCATAAGAGGTTTAGTATGAAAAATAAAAAAAATGGAACTCAGACCAGCGCTTTCGGCACAAGCGGCAGAATAAATCATAATTCTGAAAAATTTTATAATTCGAAATTATATAAAGAACTCCAACAAACGAAAAGTATATCCGACAAAACAAATGAGTTCCCTCAAAAATATCTTAATAAAATTATTTTAGGCTCTTGCACTGATATGAAAGAAATACCGGACAATTCGGTACATCTAACGATTACATCTCCGCCTTATAATGTTTCAAAAGAATATGATAAGGATTTATCATTAACAGAATATTTAAATTTGTTAAAAGAAACGTTTAGTGAAACTTACAGGGTTTTAGTAAATGGCGGGCGCGCTTGTATCAATATCGCAAATTTGGGACGCAAACCCTATATTCCTTTGTCTGATTATGTATCGCAAATAATGAATGGAATTGGGTTTAATATGCGCGGTGAAATTATTTGGAACAAAAAATCAAGTGCAAGTCCATCAACCGCTTGGGGAAGTTGGAAGAGTGCGGCAAACCCAATTTTACGGGATATACACGAATATATTTTAATCTTTTCAAAAGGTAACTACAAGAGAGAAAGGGCAAAAGAGGAATTGTCCATTAAACAAAACACTATAACAAAAGAAGAATTTATGATGTGGACAAAATCAATATGGACTATGAATGCAGAAAGCGCCAAACGTGTTGGACATCCGGCACCTTTTCCAATAGAATTGCCATATCGTCTAATCAAGCTTTATTCTTTTACAAACGATGTTGTTCTTGACCCGTTTATGGGTAGTGGAACAACTGCGTTAGCGTCAATAAGAACAAATCGCAATTTTGCAGGTTATGACATAAATCAGGAATACATTAATTTGGCAAATAAAAGAATAAACTTCGAACAACAATCAATATTAACTTAATTTGATAAAAAATCAGCCTTTTGCCAAACTATATTTTCTTATTAAACCTCAAGTAGAGACAATAGATACTTCCATGTATAACTTGAGAAGAAGATGTAAACACACATATTGTTAAAGAAGCATTAGAGAACAAATAACTGTTTTTTTTAGGTTTTTGCTTAATTGCTACAATTTACCACAGAATACCTTTAATCACTTCTTACTTTTGAAAGAATTAGTCTGTTATCTCCTTCAAGTTATTGCGCTACAAGTCATGGCATAAATTGATATTTTGAGGAATAAAACTTGTACCATTAAACAACAGCATAATAAACATTACACTGAAAAAACCTTTTATTTCATTTATCTGTAATACTAACTATTTGCTGGATTTAAGAGTGGGCGATTAGTCCAAATCCGCTAAATTTATCGGGCTACTAAAATTATTGTTAATTCTATATCGGCAATCGAGCATTTAATCGTAGGGATAAAAGCGTGGAATTTCAATAGTTTAGAGTTAAGTTGTTTTGATATCTGCAATGGTCTTAGAGTTTTCTTTTACAAAAACCCTTTTGGCAATTCTGTTAAAAGGTTTCTTAGGTCCTTACTTGTTTTCAACAACCTCCCAACATACGCCTTTGTTCGCTCATATATGCCGAATTTTGACTTGTTGTTTCGATTTTTTTGTATTATTGACAGTCGTAGTACTAATTTCTACTTAAACGAATAATTCTTTAATTATATATTGTATTTTGTATTTCTGTACAATATAATTTTATCATGAGAACGCAAAATTGCAAGGTATATGTGTGGATATATTTGTTGAGGCAATTGTTTACCATCACGCAGGAATGTGATAATGGAAAAATTACAGGTATATAGAAATTTAGCGACGAAAGCTTATTATAATGATATCTTTGATATTAATGGTTTGGTAAATAAGGTTCACTGCTCAGATGCTTTATCCTTCTTTAAAAAAGTATTTGTAATAGTATGGATTTGGCTATTACTTCCTCGACATATTATCAACAGCGTGATTATGACTGTGGTAGTATTGGAAACGAAACAACGGAAGAAGAGTATATGAATAAATTACTATCAATATTTAATGAATGTTCTCGTGTAGTTAAAACAACGGGCGCGCTTGTTTTTAATTTGGGATATAAATATCTAAATGGTAATTTATCGCTAATTCCATATAAATTTGCTCTTAAGGCATTAGAAAATAACAAAGTTTTTTTAATCAATCAAATCACTCGGACTAAAACAAACCTTACCCTGAGACAAGAGAATAGAAAACTGATACAGTCCACAAAGCCTTTTTTTGTCTTTGCTAAGATAAAGGAGTATTGCTTTAAATTAAATGAATATTTAAGTCGTTTAGATAGAAAGAATAAAAAACAACTTTTAATTTTTCAAAAGTAGGAAGAAAATATTTTGATACTATCCGCCAATCAAATTTAACACTGAAAGAAAAAGAAAATGCAGTACGTGAGTTAAAAAAAGTCAAAGAAGTACGCCTCGGCAAAATTGAAAGTTTTAGAATGAAAATTCGCGGTATTCATAAAGAAACATATGATGGTATGACAGGTGGGCGAAATAATTTAGAAGGAATGGCTTTACGATTATCAAAATAACAGGCAATGCTATAAAAAAAGACCTAATAGAAAGTCCTGTCGAAATAACGGAAGATAATAAACATACTGCTGTATGTCCGTTATACATAGTACGAGAATTATTGAAATTATTATCTAACAATGATGATATCGTATTATATCCATTTTGTGGCGGTGGGACTACTTGCGCTGCCAATAAAAATCTTGGAAGAAATTATTTGTATATTGAAATTAACCCTGAATACGTAGCATTCTCGGAACAAAGGATAAATGTGTCGAATAATTATGAGGAGTTTTTCTTATGAATGAAAGAGAGATTTTAGAGAATATCCATGATAAAGATGTTCAATTAAATGTCGATAGTATTCCAAGCACAGTTATATTAAATGTAATGAGAAAAAACTATCAGTTTATAATACAAGAATTAAAATCTTCGTCAGGTTTTATAAATAAGGACTTAACAGGATTGGTAGCCAAATCTTTAAACTCTCCAAAACCAAAAAGAAAGGATACAGAAATCGCTGATGATGGAACAAATACACAAGTTGAATAATTCTATGCCAAAAGCATTAGTTGATACAAATATCATTATTCATAGGGAGAATTCTGTAGTTTCAAACTACAATATAGGTCGCCTTTACAGGTGGCTTGATAAACTACATTACACAAAAATTATCCATCCTTATACCGTAAGAGAAATAGAAAAATATAAAGATAAGTTTATTCGAGAAAACCTCCTTGCAAAACTTAGCGCCTATGAACATATCAAAGTAGTGAGTGACCCATCCGAAGACTTTCTGAAAAATTTTATAAATACAGATAAAACCGAAAATGATAAAATAGATAACTCATTACTTTTTTAGGTATATTCCGGCAGAGCTGATTTATATAACAGAAGATAAGAGACTTATTAGTAAAGCGGAAAGTATTGATATTAAAGATAAAGTGTTGTCTATCAATCGGTTTATTGAAAAAGCAACAGGAGCTAATCCTACTCTCGTTGATTATAAAATGCTTGCTGTAAAAAAGGAATTGTTTGGAAATATAGATTTGTCAGTGCCATTTTTTGATACTTCCAAAAAAGATTATAAAGAATTTGCCTATTGGTTTA
This sequence comes from Candidatus Endomicrobiellum agilis, assembly GCF_020328115.1. NCBI lineage: Bacteria > Pseudomonadati > Elusimicrobiota > Endomicrobiia > Endomicrobiales > Endomicrobiaceae > Candidatus Endomicrobiellum > Candidatus Endomicrobiellum agilis. Next base: position 4,561 of record NZ_JAIXMW010000003.1, on the reverse strand, counting down.
ACAAAAAATCTGAAGAAGAAGTATATATATGTAAGGACGATAAAAATAATATATTGGGTTTCTTATATTTGAAAATAGAAGGCGAAAATGAAAGTTATGATAATATAACCCCACAATTTAATAGAAAACAAAGACTGAAAGTAGGAACTTTTAAGGTTCTATCAACAGGCTTTAGACTCGGCGAAAGATTTATTAAAATTATTTTTGACAATGCTACTCAATATGGAGTCGGAGAGATATACTTGACTATGTTTGAAAACAGAGAAGAATTACAAATTCTGTCAGATTTGCTTCTTCATTGGGGATTTTTCAAATTTGGCAAGAAAAGAACTCAGAATGGCGAAGAAACGGTTTTTGTGAAAAAAATAGGGTGTTATGACAGTTCTTTATCTGTCCAAGAAAATTTTCCCAATATTTTATATAATAAACAAAAATTCGTACTCCCTATTCGTTCAAAATATCATACTACACTATTGCCAGATTCAAAACTAAATACGGAAAACGAAGGCGGTTTTTTAGGCAAAGAACCACATAAATATGCATTGCAAAAAATATATATTTCTTGGACTTCTGAGCGGGACATCAAAAAGGGTGATATTATATTGTTTTATCGCATTGGAGAACATGGAAGTAATAAAAAATATTCTTCTGTGATAACAAGTTTGGGAATTATTACTAATATTGTTTTCAATTTTAAGTCAAAAGAAGAGTTTTTGGGACATTGTCAGAACAGGACAGTATTTCCGTTAGAAGACCTTGATAAATTTGCTGCAAATTTAAAACGCCTTATGGTTGTAAAATTTATTTATGCAAAAAGTTTAACAAAAAGACTAACACTTGGCTTCTTATGGGATAATGAAATAATATGTCCTCCAAAGGGACCAAGACCTTTCACAAAAATGACAGATGCACAATTTAATATTATTCTTAAAGAATCTCAAACCAATATTAATTTTTTATAAAGGGAATATAAGAATGTGTAAAATTTTACTGTCTATCAAGCCGGAATATGTCGAGAGAATTTTTAATAATACCAAGAAGTATGAATATCGGCGTATTCTTGCCAAAAACAATGTGGATTCAATAGTTATTTACTGCTCTTACCCTGTAAAGAAAATAGTCGGGAAATTAAAAGTAAAATCTATCATAAAAAAGCCGCCTGCTATCCTATGGAAGCTAACACATCAAAATGCAGGAATTAGCAAAGAAAGATTTTATAAGTATTTTAACGGAAAATCTATTGCCTATGCTTATGAAATAGACTCTGCCAAAAAATATAAAACACGTAGAAATTTAAATGATTTTGGGGTATCTTTCCCGCCACAATCTTTTATATATATTTAGGTTCTGTCCTAAAACGAATTTAAAATATCTTTATTTCGCATATATGTAATACTAATGTTTGGCTTGGTTTAAGTATAAGGAGTATAGCCCGAACTTGCTGAGTTTTGACGGACTGCTAAAATTTTATTTTAGTTCAATATAAGGAATCAGCCGTTTAACTGTTGGGACTAGAGTATGAAACTCTAAGAGTTCAGAGTAGTTATCAGATGCAAATTGTTGGAATCGACATAGTCTCGGAGCTTACTCTTATATGCTATTTGGCAACCCTCCCGAAGGTTTTTTTAAATTCCTTTTTCAGTAAGTTGATAAGTATTGCAAATATGATTTCTTATCCATGATCCTTGTCACTAGGATATTCTTTGTTATCTATCCACATTTACCCTTCGACCTCTCTGTTGTAGCTTTTCTTCTTTTAGATATGCCGTAACCATCTGAGTGATAATAAATTTAATTTTTTAGTTATAGTCAGGTATGCTGTAATAAATAAGCGCTAAATTATTGAAAATTCAATTAATTTAGCGCTTTCTTTTATTAGTATAAATATGTTTTGTTAAATTTCTGAGGTGCCTGTAATTTCAATCTCAAAAATCCCACTCTGCTGTTTTTCGTCGACAGGTAATTTATTTTTGATTCCATACTTCGCATCCCATACTTCACTTTGTCTTTTAACGATTATATAATTATCTGTAAGAGCCTTGTCTTTTCCTATTTTTACGGCTTTTCTTTTTGTTCCTACGTTTTTATTTAAGAAATCTCTTCTTTTTACGGAATCTATTTCAAGTAGATGTTTTGCTCTGTTTTTTATTTCATTTGTAGGAACTTTGTTTTTAAATGCGGAGGCTTTTGTTCCCTGTCTATCGGAATATCTAAAAATGTGAAATCTTGCAAACAAAATTCGTTTTATAAAATCGCATGTTTCTTTGTGGTGTTTTTCTGTTTCACCTGGAAATCCTGTGATAATGTCTGTGGTGAGTGCCAAATCAGGCAGAATCCGCACTATTTTATTTATCTTTTCTTCAAATGTTTTTGTCGAATACTTTCTGTTCATTTGTTTTAGAATTTCATTGCTACCGGACTGCAGTGGGATATGTAAATGTCGGCATATTTTTTCTGTATTTATTTTTATGAGGTCTATCAACTTATCGTCAATCTCATTTAGTTCTAAAGATGAAATCCGAATCCTGAAGTCTAAAGGAATTCTAGTGATTTTTTCAACAAGGTTCGATAATCCGCCGTCGTATTTCCCTATATGTATTCCGGTCAAAACTATTTCAGAGTAGCCGTTTTTTACAAGGTTTTCAATTTCTAATAGAACTTTGTTTTCGGGTTTGCTCCAAATAGTGTTTCTTACATGCGGAACTATACAATAGCTGCAAAAACTGTTGCAGCCATCCTGTATTTTTAAAAATACTCTTGAGCGTTTATCAAAACCTGAAATTGTTTGCTTTTGATTTTCAATGAAAAGTTTTGTTTTATCCGTTATTATTTCAATGTTTGGGAAAAGATTTCTGATGTTTATGTTTTTATTTTTTACAATGCAACCGGTGAGGATTATTCTTGGCTTGTTCGGTAATTTTGCCGCCTTTCTCAGAAAATATTTACATTCTTTGTCGGCATCTGCTGTCACGGTACAGGAATTAAAGACAATAATATCGGCTTCATCAGGTTTTTGTACCTGCTCAAGGTTATCGTTTCTAAATTTTTCAGAAATGAGCTGCGATTCATATTGATTTACTTTACATCCGAAAGTGTGTACATAATACTTTTTCATTTAAAGTTTTCAAGAAAATTCATAGTTAGAATGCTTGCAACGAATGCGGCAGTTTCCAGCCGTAAAATATTGTTTCCAAGCGTTACAGTTTGAATGCCGAGCGATTTTGCAAATTCTACTTCTTCACTTTCAAAACCGCCTTCCGGACCTATAAAAATGCTGCCGCCGTTATATTTTGCTTTTTTTTCAAAAATATTGTTTATGAAGACTTTATTTTCACTGTTGTTTTCGCTCTCCCATGGTAAAATACTTATGAAATTTTTATCTGTGAAAGCATTTTTACAAGCGGTTTTAAAATCTAAAGGTTCATTTATTTTCATAATATTGTTTCTTCCGCACTGTGAACTTGCGGCAATAGATATCTTTTCGTATCGTTCTAATTTGTTTTTTGAAAAAACGGCACGTATGCTTCTCTTAGTTTTAATAGGCATGATTTCAGAAACTCCTATTTCAGCACACTTTTCTATAAGCCATTCAAATCTGTTGCCTTTAGGTATTGATGTGTAGAGTTTTACTATAAAGTCAGATATCTTATATGAATGAGATAAAATATTCCCTAAAATTTTGTTTTTGTTTACAGAAGTAATTTTTGCTTTATAAGAGTTTCCCATACCGTCAAAAATCATTATTTCGTCGGCAGTTTTAAAACGACGCACGTTGGACACATAATGTGCCTGTTTGCCGTTAATGGCGAAAATATTTTCTTTTATATCCTCAGGTCTTACATAGAAATGCGACACAAAATATCTCCTAAACTTATATTATTATACACAATCTTAAAATTGTCTGAAACGATAAAAATGTTTGTCCGAGACAGTAACAAAATAAGCTGTGAAAAATTTATTTTTCAATTTTAACTATATATGACTAGGATAGAATAGTCATATGAAAAAATAATAACTTATCCTTTTGTGACAATAACCCAGTGAAAAATGTGAAAATAATGCTTTTTTAAGTATTTTTTCAGGAGATTTGCAGCGATTTCTTGCAAAGCAATAATAGTTAGAGTAGCGATATTAATATTTTTCTATATCCATATCTATTTGACTTATTAAATCTATATTTGGAAGATTCAGTCGTTTTTTTATTTTTTCGGCTGTTTTAACTATTTTAAAACTGTTTATTGTAAAAATCCAATTTACAACAAAAAATATTTTGGTGTTTTGTCCATACTGTTTTTGATTTTACTCATTGTCGGCTTTTCTGCATTAGGATGTGTTATATATTTTATTGACAACAGCAGTATCCTTATTGTATAATCATTGGTTGATTATGATACAATAGATATATAAGTTTATAGCGGGGGTGTGGCAGAGTGGTCTAATGCACCAGACTGTAAATCTGGCGGGCTTGCCCTTCGGTGGTTCAAATCCATCCGCCCCCATACTTATTGTTTGCGGGAGTAGCATAATGGTAGTGCTCCAGCCTTCCAAGCTGTTTACGCGG
>NZ_JAIXMW010000002.1:123736-246356 GCF_020328115.1 Candidatus Endomicrobiellum agilis | reverse complement strand
CTTCATCCTCCACGCGGCGTCGCTGGATCAGGGTTTCCCCCATTGTCCAAAATTCCCCACTGCTGCCTCCCGTAGGAGTCTGGACCGTGTCTCAGTTCCAGTGTGTCCGTTCACCCTTTCAGGCCGGATACCCGTCATAGCCTTGGTAAGCTGTTACCTCACCAACAAGCTGATAGGACGCAGGACCATCTCAAAACGCATTGCTGCTTTGACCTCTGCTTGATGCCAAGCTGTGGTCTTATGCGGTATTAACTCCGATTTCCCGGAGATATTCCCCATTCTGAGGGAGGTTTCCTACGTGTTACTCACCCGTTTGCCGCTAAACTCTGCGATACTCTGCAGAGTCCCGCGCGACTTGCATGTGTTAGGCACGCCGCCAGCGTTCACTCTGAGCCAGGATCAAACTCTCCATAAATATTTATATTTATAAGAGATTTGTCTATAAGCTCTAAATTATTGATATTGTCTTTTAAACGAGAATCTTTCGATTTCCCATTTGAACTGACTTTTACAAAAGACTCTTGAATTACATGATTGCCTCTTTTACGAGGCGCTTATCTGCGTGTTTTTTCAGTTTTCAAAGAACTTTTGAGAGAAAAAAAATACCTCTCATCTTTACTATCTGCTTTTGGGCTTCAGTAAAGACTCCATCGCCATTAAATCAGTCGGAGACAGACCCTTTCGGAATCTCACACTTTTTGAATTATTCTAAAAATTCTAAGCACTTGTTTAGAATTAATTATCTTTTCTTTATTTGATATAAAAAAGAATTTTTATTTTTGCGAGCTGGATACTGGATAAAAATAATTAAAACAAATTTTTTTTAACCTGTCAAGTCTTCCGCTATCAATTGTACGAACTGTATTACTGTATTATTAATTTATAACATTTAACAATATTTAAATTTTCTTGTCAAGCGCTCGTTTAATATATCTAAAAAAGGCAGTATAATTTTTATATACCAAAACATGCAAAAATTACCTGCGACCCGTCTTTATTTTCATATGCATTGCAGCTAGCTAGTCAGTATATTACATTTATATTTTTTTGTCAAGATCTACACTCAGATAAACAATAAAGCGTTATTCTGCCTAAAGCAGAAAGCTGCCTCTTTTAAGAGCAAAAGTCTTTATTGTTTTTACTCCAATCATTGACAGAAATTAAATAAAGAAATAAACGGTTATTGCGTTTGCTGTTTGGGCTATTACTTTATATCTTATTCCGTCTGAAACAGAAAACCGCTTCTTTCATTGATTACAAAAAATACATGAAAAAACATTATCAACAAACAGTAAGAATTTTATATCTTTTTGACACACCGCAATTTTTTTCTCTTACAAGAAAGAAGAGGACGAGAAACTAATCTGACTTTATTTTATTCTTCCACTTCTCCTCCATTTCCTTTGAATGAAGAGAAAAATGAAGTTACCGTTGAGAATGCGATCATTTTGAAAGGTTAAGGAACACTTATTAAGCCTTCAGCGACGCCACGCTGAATTTAATTCAGAGCTGTCAATTCTTTAATGGAAAATATTATTTTTGTAATATTTTTATGTTTCCATTTTTTAAGCCACAACGGACTAAAACACATTACAATACAGATATCTTCTCTGCCGCCGCCGCAAGCGTTTAAGCCGTCAAATAATAATACGAGGAATTCAAGGATATCTGTTTAATTTTTTGGTGAGGAATTCTTTTTCTTGTTCTATTTTTCTATTGATGCCTAAGTCCTTAGAAAACATTATGCATTGGACAATCAGCAAAATGCGAAACTCTACACAGTGCAGAACGGCGGCAATAGCCCTGTAAAAGCATCTTTGTAAAATTGAAACAACATGACGTTAAACAATTTACATCCGCTCTAAACTTACTCAATACTGCACTGTAGGAGTAAGAATATCTCTTTGGGTAAGCGGTCTTGAAAGCGTTATTCCGCCAAAAGACGTGCATCGGCTCAACGCTACATATAATTGTCCGGGAGCAAACGAGCCGTATTCCATATCAATAATAATATTGTCAAAAGTTTTTCCCTGACTTTTATGTATGGTAATCGCCCACGAAAGTCTTAAAGGGTACTGTTCAAAAACCCCTGCGCTTTCTGTTTCTATCTGCCCTTTCTTTTCGTCCCATCTGTATTTAAACAATTCCCACTTATACCGCTCAACATTTTCAACTTTTTCATTTGGGAATTTTACCTGTATTAACGCTTTATCGGGATCTACGCTGCCTTTTATATCCTCAACTACGCCTATGCTGCCGTTAACCCATCTGTTTTTCGCGTCATTATTTAACATCATCACCTGCGCGCCTTTTTTTATTATAAGTTCGAGTTCGGCGGGCATAACTTTTAAATTTTCTTCTATATCTTTGGTTTTCGCCATAAAACGCACTGGTTCACATTTTATTTTTAAAAGATATTTGCGGTTTATAAACGCTGCTCTTTTGTTTGTAGTTGTAAGATATACAGCCATCGGTTTATCAGAATTTTGGGACGATACTCTTTTGTTGAGTTCAGAAATTTCGCAGGCGCCTGCCGTTCCATCGCGTACATTATTTAATAATTTAACAAAGTTACCGTCCCGTTGTCTGTATATTTTCTTAAGCTCCACAGTGCGAAGCATGCATTTACCTAAAGACTTTGCGCTTAAAAAATAAGGAGATTTGTAAATAGAATTAAATATTTGATACTCTTCTCTTTTTACCACAGGCGGCAATTGTCTTAAATCTCCTATAAAAACCATTTGCACGCCGCCAAACGGTTCCTGCTGGTTTCCTCTGTTTAGTCTTAAAAATTTATCTACGCAATCTAAAATATCGCAGCGCAGCATTGACGCTTCGTCGATAATAATTGTTTTAACTTTTTTATATATAGATTTTTCCGAAAGTTTTTTCCCTTTTATTTTTGAAAGCGTTACGTCGGGTTTAAAATTAAAAAACGAATGCACTGTTTCACCGCCGCAATTGAGAGCCGACACGCCGGTCGGAGCAAGAACTATAGTTCTTTTATTTGCACGCTTTACATAATAATGTAAAAACGTGGTTTTTCCGACGCCAGCTTTTCCGGTAATAAAAACGCATTCGCTGCCGCTGTTTATTAAATCATAAGCGCATTTAAATTCATCGTTTATTTCAATTTTGTCTTCCATTTTGTCTTCCATAAATCCTCAATTGAAATGTCCTTTTCTAAATCTGCGTCTTTTTTGCCAAAGCGGAAATGATAAACGTTATTTACGCAGAACTTTGCGCCTATTCTTGTTTGCCATATCAATATTGAAAGGACAAAGCAATTCCGCTATAAAATTCATTTAGTTATCCGTTTGACATGGATTTCCAGCATTCAACGGCAAAGTTACTCCGCCTTTCAAAATGACAGACAGGGACATTAACGTATTTTCAAAAATATTTTTAAGATTTAGAGATTCTATAAATACAACCTAATCAAACCAACCCGCAAATATTTTATCTCTTACCTCTAAAATACGCGTCTAAAATCGGTAAAACAGCTTTTTAAGCGTGCTTTACCGATATCTCTAATAATTAAAAGAGACATAAAGATTTGTTTGACAGTCCGCCGCCGCTTAATTTTGACGGACAGTTATCAACAACTTATACACCAGCGGTTTTGCAACGATTAGCCGTCTAACACAGTATTATACATTTTAAATTTCATATTGATTTTTCAATATGTTTTTGCAAATTATTTTTTGATATACTTCTATATCTAGATTCTCAAACAAAAAATAAATAAGATTTATCAACAGTTAAATTTAAGTTCTTTCGCAATTCTCTCCAAGTCTTCCAAAGAATAATAATAAATTTCTATTTTGCCTTTTTTGTTTGTCCCTGAAATATTTACTTTTGTACCAAGTTTTCTCTGGATTTCTTCTTTCAAAGATGCAAATTCTATTTCTTGCTCTTTTTGTTTGACAGACTTCTTCTCAGGTTTAAACCCGGCAACAATTTTTTCTACCGCTCTCACTGAGAGATCCTCATTCAATATTCTATCTGCAACAGCTCTCATTTTGCTTTTATCTTCCATTCCGGCAAGCATCCTGCCGTGGCCTGATGAAATTTTACCTTCAGCTATCAATAATTGTATATCCTCCGCCAGGGATAAAAGTCTCAATGAATTTGATATTACAGATCTATCTTTACCGACAATTTCTGATATCTGCTCATGCGTATGCCCAAACTCCTCAATAAGCTTTTTAAAAGCTTTTGCCTCTTCTATAGGATCTAAATCTTCTCTTTGAAGATTTTCAATCAATGTCATATCAAATTTCTGTTTGTCATCCGCAGACCGCTTTACTATAGCTTTTATATTTTTGTCGCCTGCAAGCTTAGACGCTCTGTATCTTCTTTCGCCTGCAATAATCTCATATTCGCCAGAAACTGCCGACGCGGCAACCAAAATAGGCTGTACAAGTCCATATTTTTTTATTGAATCCGCAAGTTCTTGAAGCTTCGTCTCATCAAACTTATTTCTAGGCTGAAATCTGCTAGGCTTAATTTTATCTAAAGGTATTGTTATTATTGTCTCATCTGCTGATGGTTTATTCATCGACAATGACGGCATCAATGATTCCAAACCTCTGCCCAACGCTTTTTTCTGCATACTTTATTTCTCCTTGATATATAAGTCTGTTTTCAATTTCATAACCCGCACTGACTTTAAAACTTTATTCTCCGCTCTGTTTTGAAAGAAATTCCTCAGCAAAACACATATACGCTTGAGCACCTTTGCCCGACGGATCATACAGTAGAACAGGCTTTCCAAAACTCGGAGATTCAGCAAGTTTTATTGTTCTCGGTATTTTCGTTTCATAGACTTTTTCTTTAAAGAACTTTTTTACTTCTTCTATAACCTGATCCGCAAGATTAGTTCTTGAATCAAACATTGTAAACAAAACGCCTTCCAAATCTAAGTTATAGCTTTGCATTAACGCGAAAATCGTCTCTGAAAGCTGTCCTAATCCTTCCAGCGCAAAAAATTCGCATTGCATAGGAATTAAAACGGCGTCTGCCGCAACCAGAGCATTTATCGTAAGCAAACCGAGAGACGGAGGGCAATCTATAACAATGTATTTATATGCTTTTTGCAGTTTTTCCAACGCAGATTTCAACTTTTTTTCTCTGTCGGCCATATTAACCAAATTTATCTCCGCTCCGCTTAAATCGGTAGTCGCAGGTGCAATATCAAGTCCGGCTATAACGGCACTCTGCAATATATCCTCCAAAGAAATCTCGTCTATTAAAACATTATATATGTTTTTTTCAAGATTACTTTTGTTAATTCCAAATCCGCTTGTAGCGTTGCTTTGCGGATCCATATCAATTAACAGACATTTTTGCCCCAAATGCGCTAAACTTGCCGCAAAATTGATTGCAGTAGTAGTTTTTCCTACTCCGCCTTTTTGATTAGCGATTGCGATTACCTTGCTCATTTAAAACTCCATTTATATGCTGCTGTTGTATTATGGGGATTTGTCTGATAGATTTTTATGTTTCACGTGAAACATGAAGTAATTGTTTTGGCGCGATAGACTAAATTTCAACCACTAAGATTAGATTATAAAATCTTCTAAACTAGCTATTATATCAAATATGCGTAAATGCTGCCATAACGACATGAATTCAGAAATAGAACATATTTTCCAGCCCGGAGTTAATATCATAGGCGCTGCCAAGATAAGATTTTTACTCTGCCGAGCTTGGACGATTTTGTTTATTCTCCAATATCATTATAATAGCATTTACGATACAGCTTATTTCGTCAAGACTTTCCGTCTCAGCTTGTAACAATACTCCTTTTCTCTTTCATCAAAGAGGGAATGGATATTAAAGTTTGCGATAGTTCATAAGAGTAATATCTTTGTCTTTCCCCTTTTTTCAAGAGAAACTTTTTTTTGAACATCATCGCTGGAAGAGGATTCGTCTTCAAAAACTTATCAATATACTTTAAAATTAAAGAAAACTCAAAATGAAAAACAATATACCGTTACATTATGCCGGTTGTAAAAGCTTAAAAAGAATAATAAACAAAGATAGCAACGACACTTCCCTGCTAATACTAAAACTTCTCTCATAGGAAAAGTTTTAGATAAAATAAATTCTAGATTATCTTTTATTTGGAAAAAGGCAACAGAACGCTGGATTTTCAGTTCAGTTTTTATTGGCACTGCGCTCTTTTTAGATTATCATCTTGTATAAGCCAAATCGCAATATTTTAAATTTGATGGAAAAGAATGAACGACAAAACGTAAAATCAGCAATTTTGCATTTAAAAGATATGCAATATATGAAAACAATTTTGATGAAAAAAATGCAAATTTTCACCAAGGAAGCGCAATATTCCCAAATTGATTCTTTATTAATATTTTCGCTACGCAAAAAAATCCAAGCCAAATCTCCAAAAAAAGTGCGTCTAAAAGAACCATAAGAGCCAATGTGATTGGGAGCAAGCGTTCTGTCGGACAGCAGAGGCAAATAACTCAAAAAAAAGACTGCGCCCACGCGTTTAAGCATCCTTTTTAATGCGCAAAAACCACTTAGAACTTCGCTTAAATCCATATGCCAAACAATATTTATAAGGACGAACTTCTATTAAACCAAGTACTTCGATTAAGAATGATAATTGGAGCGCTGCGCTCCATAAAAAGCCTCTCTTCTTTAATTCCGTCAAAAAAACATTCAAAAATGCATTCTACGACAAGACAAATTTTTCAAAAGAAAAAATATATAGAAGTTTAATTACTTTCAAAACACTTATATAAACTTCTATGAGTATCAAATACTATATCAGCTTTTGACAGCAAAGCTTCCGGCAAACTTGTAGCTACGGCGCAGCAATACATTTTTGCAGCCTTTGCCGATTTTATGCCGTACGGAGCATTTTCTATAACTACGCACTCTTCAGGTAAAACTTTTAAATTTTTCGCAGCAATTAAATAAGGATCGGGGTACGGCTTCCCTCTTTTCACTTTATCTCCAGCAACAATGGTATCAAACAAGTCGTACACATCTTTCGGCAGCATTTTTTGCGCTTCTTTTAGAGAAGAACCTGTGACAAGCCCCACCAAAACGCCATTATTTTTTAATGATTCTATAAATTCCGGCGCGCCTGTAAAAATATATCTTTTAAAATACCGATTAAAAATTTGTTCTCTTTCTTTGCGGATTTTTTGTGTTACCTGACGGAATAGCGGTTTACCAGACTGTTTAAACGCAAGTTTTATCACTTTATCCCATTTCGCACCTTCCATCTCAAAAATAATCATAGGACTTATCCGCACGCCATACTGTTTTAAAACCTCAAACCATGAAATAAAATGGTACGGCATTGAATCTACTATTATGCCGTCCATATCAAACAACGCTGCTTTAAAAATTTTTGTTTTGAATTTCTTTAATTTTTTATTCATTTATTTCCCGCTATTGTTACGATATTCTTCCGCCATCGTTTTTTTTTAACCGGCTCTGTGCGAGCGTGAATTTTTAACGGCATAGACTTATTGGATAAATATCTTTTATACGTATGCAAATATAATTAAATCTTTTTTTCAAATTGTTCTGCGATAATGCGCAGCGACCTGTAATAATTTATCCCGCCAAATTTCTGATAGCCCAGCGTATCTGCAAGCTCTCTAACCAGAGTATTTATAACCGCAAAGCATTCCTCGCCGCCAGATATTTATTACCTTTAAAGCAAATACAACCAACAAAAACGAGCCTGCAGTTACCTGCAAGCTCTACATATAAGACAGCTAAACAAATGAAGAAGTTTCAGCTTTGACGAATTAGATTTATAAAGAAGCGAACAATGGGAACCCATAGGAACGCCAATATTCCAAACAGGTATCTCGTCAATCTAATAACTTGAAAAACAATCAAAATAACCATTATTAAAAGAAGACGTAAAACAAGGTTTATAACCTTTGAAGACAATTTCAGTCGCAGAAAGATTAACAGTATCTAATTTATTTATAGGAATAAATTTAGGGTTTACAAATCTATAAAACTTATAACCGCCGTTAATAACAACAACAGCAATAGCGTAAATACCCAGCTTGCCGCAGTCAGACGACAAACATATATACATATACTTTTTTTCATTTTCTTAGTTGTCCTCAATTCTGTAAACTGAACTTTTTATATCTTCACACAGCTCAATTAACTCTCTCGGAGGCTCGCCAAACTTACCGCAATAACCGCTTTATTAGCGACTGTGCGGAAATGTAGATACTGCGTGTTTCCTTTAAAATGTATTCCGCAACGCTCTCAACGTTTCCTGCCATTCTATTATCCTACAATACCAAAATCTAAAATCCTTTTTATCTTTATCTTCATCATTTTCATTCGCCAGCGGAAACATCATTGCCTTAGACTTTATAATATCAGCGTCATGCTTTATATCTTGATTGGTTTATTTAACTACATACTACTATTCATATGCTTAGTTCAAATGATTTTGAAAGGCACCCCCTTAAATGGTCTTAGAAATCTAAATTATCCTTCATTCCCTACTTGTTTCGTGAATGGAGGATTGAATTATGCCCATCGCACTGCCTAACTGTAGCAGGGGAACCTTTATAATATTCAACACCGCATATATATTATCTAGTACGGTCGGTGTCCCTTGATTTGTTTGATTTGCTTGATTTGCTTGATTTGCTTGCGCACCAATATGTTGCACAGTAATAGTAAAGTTATCCAGCAAATTAGTTATGTATTTCACGATGTGCGGAGTGAGTATCAAGCATTTTATAGCTACCACTGCAACCGCTATAGTTATTAGATTTTTCAGAGTCCCAAGAAAAAATCCATCGCCAGCTTTAACCGTCACGTTAACAATTATAGGTTGTGTTTCTGCCTTTATTTCTGGCACAGGTAATGCACTTGGCAACGGCGACACGCTGAGCATTGATTAGGCAGCTTGCCGCAGTCAGACGACAAACATATATACATATACTTTTTTTCATTTTCTTAGTTGTCCTCAATTCTGTAAACTGAACTTTTTATATCTTCACACAGCTCAATTAACTCTCTCGGAGGCTCGCCAAACTTACCGCATAACCGCCTTATTAACGACTGCGCAGAGATGTAGAGATACTGCGAGTTTCTTTTAGAATGTCTTCAGCAGCGCTCTCAACGTTTTCGGGCATTTATTTTCTCTTTAAACACTTACTTTTTACAACTAACACCTACAAACTTGCCAGATTTATTATAGCCTTTACTATTAACGCCATATTTGTTAAAGTCTTCTCTGTCACGTCGCGTATGTAGGTGAAAGCCATCTCTGCCATATAATTCTCTGTCATAGCCTTCTCTGTTATAGCCTGTGTCCTTATGATAGCCATCTTTGCCATAGCCTTCTCTGTCATAGCCTTCTGCGTTATAGCCTGTGATCTTATGATAGCCTTCTTTGTCATAGTCTGTGCCATCGACATCAATACAATGGCCTTTTCTGTTAAAGCCTTCTCTGTTATAGCCTGTGTCCTTATGATAGCCTTTTTTGTCATAGCCTTCTTTGTCAATATCATGCATGTCAAAGCCTTCTCTGTTATAGCCTGTGTCCTTATGATAGCCTGTGTCCTTATGATAGCCTTCTCTGTCACAGTTTGCTGTTCTGTGAAAGCCATCTCTGCCATAACCATCTCTGTCATAGCCTTCTTCGTCATAGCCATCTTCGCCATAGACGGGCGGCTTAAAGAAACTGCAATCCTTTATATTACAATTTTTTCTGTTATAATACTTTCTAGATACATAAACAATACCAGCAAGAATAACAGCATAAACGACAGCATTAAAAGCCCAATATGCAACTGGATTATCTAGGTTAATCGTAGGAACATATCCATACCAAGAAAACCAAGAAGAAGACGCAGCGCTATCAGGCAAGACTGGTGCAGTTTCTCTCGGCGAAGATGTTGGAGCGGGAGATTTTGAAGGTTCAAGAGCAGTCTTTGATGTCTGCGTCGGCGTTAGAACGTCTTCTCTTCCTTCATCATTCTCAACGACAGTATTCACAGTGCTTACATGATTAGGCAGCTTGCCGCAGTCAGACAACAAACATATACATATACATATACATATAATTTTTTTCATTTTCTTAGTTGCCCTCAATTCTGTAAACTGAACTTTTTATATCTTCACACAGCTCAATTAACTCTCTCGGAGGCTCGCCAAACTTATCTAATAACCGCTTTATTAACGACTGTACAGAAATGTAAATATTGCGTGTTTCCTTTAAAATGTTCTGTAACGCTTTCAACGTTTCCTGCCATTCTATTTACTCTTTGAACACTCGTTTGAAAATCAGTCTGCTTATATGCGTTATCGTTTATAAATGTTCTATCTTCAGTCTCGTAGATTTTCGCCTTATCGTGGCATGCGCCATACACTCTTTCGCCGATAAGACTTATGTATGCGCAGGCTCAAATAAGTACATGAAAGGATATACACAGTTAACAAACAAGTAAAGTGAAACAAGAACAATAAAATCATAATAAAAAAAATACAAAATATAATCTATACCCCAAAAACCCGTATTAATCGTAGGAGAATACCAAGAAACACAAGAAAACCAAGAGGAAGACTCAACATTAGCGGACAAGCTGGGATTAGTTCCTTTCGGCTCAGGTGTTGGATTTGGCGTAAATGTCGGTTCAGGTGCGGGAGATTTTGAAGACTCGAGGATTGGAATACCTTCCCCGCTATCAGCGACAGTATTCACAGGGCTTCCATGATTAGGCAGCTTACCGCAGCCAAACGACAAACATATACATATACATATACATATAATTTTTTTCATTTTTTTAGTTGTCCTCAATCCTGTAAACTGAACTTATTATGTCTTCGCACATATCAAACAGCTCTCTCGGAGGCTCGTCAAACTTATCTCATAACCGCCTTATTAACGGCTGTGCGGAAATGTAAATATTGCGTTGTTTCCTTTAAAATGTCTTCTGTAACGCTCTCAACGTTTTCAATCATTCTATTCTCTTATTTAGGGAATTAATTTATATAGGGAAACCTTGCGCTCGCAACTTTATTCTACCTGAATCATAATAATTCAAATGCATTTTAAATTTCTTCCTCAACCAAGTTTTCAGAGGTTTCAGCTTTGACGGATTAGTAAAAAGTCGGGAAAGGCTGAAATTATTTCTTGTTTTGTATTTACCCAATTATAGGAAAATTCAAAAGCACGCTGCGCCGGCATATTTTTATTTTTTTAACAGTTTATATTCGACTGAATCGGAAAGAGCCTGCCAGCACGCATCTATAATATTTTCGCTGACGCCGATTGTTCCCCAGCTTTTTGAGGAATCGGAAAATTCAATTAGAACTCTTACTTTTGCAGCCGTGTTTGCGGCGCTGTTTATAACTCTCACTTTAAAATCCATCAAAAATACGCTTTTTATATCCGGATAATATTTTATCAGCGCCTTAAACAAACAATTATTCAAAGCATCAATCGGTCCTTTTCCTTCCGCAACGCTATGCTCTTCTTTGCCTTTCACATTAAGTTTAACCGTCGCTTCGGAAACTATGCTTCCGTCCGTATCTTTTTCAATGATAACTCTGTACTGCATTAAAGAAAAGAACGGTTTAAAAGATCCTAAAGCTTTTTTTGCAATTAAAAAGAAAGAAGCCTCGGCATCTTCATATTGGTATCCGTTATTTTCCTTATCTTTAACTATATCTATAACTTTTTTAACTTTTTCAGAGGCGCTTTCAGCAGCGGTATCCTCAATGCTCAGCGACATTTCGCTGGCTTTAGATATGACATTGCTTTTACCTGATAAATCGCTTATCAAAATTCTTCTCGCGTTCCCGACAAGGACAGGATTTATATGTTCGTAAGTTTCGGGATTCCTTTCTATTGCGGAAACATGAATTCCCGCTTTATGCGCAAAAGCGTTGTTTCCGACATACGGTCTTGTATCGTCTGGTATGAGATTCGCTATTTCATTGACATACCTTGAAAGCTCCGAAAGTTTTTTTATATTTTTTTTGGAAGATATGCATTCGTAGCCTCTTTTCAACTCAAGAGCAGGTATTATTGAACACAAATTTGCATTTCCGCACCGCTCGCCGATTCCGTTCATCGTACCCTGAACCATTATGCAGCCTTCCTCAACGGCAGCTATGGAATTTGCAACGGCGCATCCGGAATCATTATGGGCGTGTATTCCAAATCCAATTTTTGGAAAAAGACTTATTGTTTCCCTGACAATCTTTTGTATATCGGACGGAAGCATTCCTCCGTTAGTCTCGCAAAGGCAAATGGTATCCGCGCCGCCGGCAATGGCAGCCTGCACCACTTTAACAGCATACTCTTTATTACTTTTATAACCGTCAAAATAATGTTCCGCGTCAAATATCACTTCGAGTTTTTTAGATTTTAGGAAAGCAACGCTTTCAGAAATCATTTTTAGATTTTCTTCGTCCGTAGTTTTAAGCGCATATTTGACGTGCAAATCCCACGATTTGCCAAATATACACACCGTTTTAACTCCCGACTTAATTATCGCGCATAAATTCTCATCTTCTGAAACTTCGATTCCCTTGCGCCGCGTGGAACTAAAAGCTACAAGTTTTGCATTTTTGAAACCTAAGCTGCCAAGTTTCTTCATTTTAGAGAAAAACAGTTCGTCTTTTGGGTTAGAACCAGGCCAGCCGCCTTCAATATACGAAACTCCAAAAGAGTCCAAAGCTTTTGCTATTTTTATTTTATCTTCGACGGTAAAAGCTATGCCCGCTCCTTGTGAACCGTCCCTTAAAGTTGTATCAAATATTGATATTCGTTTCACTCTCACTCCTAAATCTAAATTTGCGTTATAACTGCAAAGATACGCCAATAAAGATTCTAACAAATTAAACTGAGTTTGTTCAAAACGATGAAAAACACAGTTCTGTCATTGCAGATTTGATTATTATGATGTTTTGCTCTTACCGCTGCAATACGCTGTCTATGCAGTTTGAATATCCTCCGCCGTTATTGTTTGCCTAGAGGAATTTTTTCTGACGCCGATTCTTCAACGGCGGAGATATTTTGCGCAGTTTTTGTTTTTTCTATATAACTTCTGTAAACGGGAACGGCTATGATGCTCAATATGGTCACTATAACAATCACCACTATAAATTCTACTAATGTGAACCCTTTTTTCGAGATCACATTAAATTCTCCTGCTTTTTTTTAGACAAACCAAAATCTTTGTGCAGTTCATCAACCGCTTTTATCACATCAACTTCGTCAATAATACACGATATTTTAATTTCGCTTGTGGAAATCATTTCAATATTTATGCCTTTTTTGGAAAGTATTTCAAACATTTGCGCCGCCACGCCCGGATTGCTTTTCATACCTATGCCAATAATTGAAATTTTTGCAATATGTTCGTCGCAAATAACGCTCGCTCCGTCAAATTCAGAAACTGTTTTATCAAGCTCCATTTGAGTTTTTTTCATATCCTGCCTGCTTATGGTAAAAGAAATATCATTTTTTTTATCGACAGCTGCAGACTGGACAATCATATCTACGTTGACGCCGATTTTTGCAAGCCCGCCAAAAATTTTTGCGGCAACGCCCGGAAGATCCGGCAAATCTATTATTGTAAATTTCACCTGATTTCTATCAAAAGCTATTCCCGAAACAAGCAACGCTTCCATCTTCTTCCTCCTGATTTTTTCTTCGCTTGTTATTATAGTTCCCTGATTTTCGCTGAAAGTGCTTCTTGAATGTATTTCAACGCCAAACTTTTTTGCGACTTCAACGCTTCGCGACTGCAGCACTTGAGCGCCGGATCCTGCCATTTCAAGCATTTCATCGTAAGACACATAATCAATTTTCTTCGCATCTTTTATAACTCTGGGATCAGCCGCATATACTCCCTCGACATCAGAATATATCTCGCATGAATCAGCCTCTAACGCCGCCGCTAAAGCGACAGCGGTTAAATCCGATCCGCCTCTGCCTAACGTAGTTATATCGCCGTTGGGATTTAAAGCCTGAAAACCGGCAACTATGACAATGTTATTTTTATCAAGCTGGTCTTTAACTTTTTTCTGATTTATTTTCTTAATTCTTGCACGCGTATGATCCGCATCCGCCGTAATCCCCGCTTGAGGTCCGGTCATAGAAATCACTTTTGCGCCCACAGCGTCGATTGCCATAGCAAGAAGCGAAATTGAAACCATTTCGCCAGTTGCAAGCAGCATATCCATTTCCCTTACGGGAGGATCAGACGTAATTTTATTAGCCATTGTAAGCAGGTCGTCGGTCATATCGCCGGGCGCCGAAACCACCGCGACAACTTTATTGCCAGCTTTCTTCTTCGCAACTATTCTGCTGGCAACATGTTTTATCTTATCGGAATCCGCTACAGACGAACCGCCGAACTTCATTACCACAAGAGCCATATTATTTTCTCCTAATTTATAACTGTTTCAATACAACGCAAGACGCATTATTTCAGGACTTTAAGCCAGAACTAACATCGCCGTTTGTTTTCTTTCCCCCGACAATGCTCTTTTTCTCAAATACGCAGACAGACGGTAATTAACATAGATAGGCGCAAGGTTTCGATCTCTCTCCGCAACAATAACAAAGCAGTTAAAGATCTCGGCTGTTTAAAATAAGATAAAACGCCGAATCCGAAAACATCTCAAAGCCGCAGATAGGATACACGTTCTATCTGACTGCAAATTCCCGACAACGGCTGCCGCCGCAACGACAAACTTAAAGAATTTCTTAATTAAAGCTATATTTAAATTTTAAAAATCCCTTTAGTGTCAAAATCCAATATATGCGCTTTTGCCGAAATATTCTCTTTTTCCCATCTTTCTACCATCGCTTTTTGAACGTCTATCGCAACCTTTTCAGCGCAAAAAGCGGCAAGCGTAGGTCCAGAACCTGAAAGAAACGCGCCGTAAGCTCCGGCAGATACCGCCGCTTCAAAAACCTCATTCATAGCAGGAATCATTTTCTCTCTATAGGGTTGATGAATTTTATCCCGCATACCTTGTTTGAGAAGCAAATAATCTCCGCTGCAGAAAGCAGCCGTAAGCATCGCAACTCTTGAAATGTTAAAAACTACGTCCTTTAAGTCTAAGCTTTCAGGTAAAATCCGTCTTGCGCGTTCTGTTTTCAGCTCAAAAGCAGGAACGCATAAAACGGCTTTAAGTTTTGGAATGGGCAGATGCACGATAGCGTTGCGATCTCCAGTCTCGTCTTTACTGCATATGCACAAACCTCCAAATACTGCAGGAACAATATTATCCGGATGTCCCTCGATTTTAACGCCAAGGTCTGCAATCTGAGATTTATCCAGCTTATCTTCGCACAAAGCATTCGCAAGAGCAATGCCCCCGACTATAGCTGAAGCGCTTGAACCAAGCCCCCTGCTTAAAGGAACGCCGGCATTAATCTTTATATTCAAATTTCTTAAATTATATTTACTTTCTCCCAAAAACTTAAAAGTTTCTTGCATCGATTGCCAAACGAGATTTTTCTCGCCTTTAGGAAGCGAATCTTTTCCTTCGCCTTCTAATATAAAACTTGTTTCTTTTGAGTCCGGAACATATTCAGTTTCAAACTCATTGTACAGCGACAAAGCCGTTCCAAAAACATCAAATCCGGGACCTAGATTCGCCGTCGTCGACGGCACGCGTATCTTTATTTTCATTTTCTTACCTGTTATTAACAAACCGCAACATGAATGTCGCGCGCGGTATTAAACAAATCAATTTTATACCGATTGAACTTCTTTTATTTCAGGAACCGCTTGTTTAATTGCATTCGTAACGCCGTACTGCAAAGTCATAGCAGCCATAGGACAGCCGCCGCAGGATCCCGTAAGCTTCACTTTCACGACGCCGTCGTTCTCGCTTACGTCTATCAATTCAACATTTCCGCCGTCCGCGCGCAAATGAGGTCTTACAGACTCCAAAGCCTTTTCAACTCTCTCTTTTAAACTCATCATCTATCTCCCGTCATAACCTTTACTTTCAAAAAATTTCAAAAACCAAAATAATTGAAATAAATATAATTTTTTAAACACAATCACGCTCTTTTTACGCAATTATTATAACATAATATAAGGCGCGTATCCACCGCACAACAAAGACCGATATTATTTTTTTTTAGTTTAAGTAAATTTATAACAGCTGCAAACAAATATATAGAAAACGATTACCTTTACTTATTCTCTTTCTTTTAACCGCTCTTTTACTTTTCAGTTTTTTAAAGAATATTTCTCGTTGTATTTCTCACATTTCATTTTGTTTTCTCTTGTAAAAACAGCCAAATTTATTGCCTGCCTTTTAAAAAAATATCAAGAACATCTCTGCAACATCTGCGATTTTGCAGCTCTTTTTGAATTCCTTATTTTCTTATTTACACAATTCTTCATTTTTATTTTAATGGTTGTTTTTTTCTTTTATATTTTCTTACGATTGTTAAAAAGAACTATATATGCTCCTGTCGCTTACCATTTTGAGAAATTTTCTATACTGCGTCCTGCTATCTTCCAAATATCAGCTCATATAAAACATTGGGCTGCGTAAATATTAGAAATAACGCTACCGATATTTTCCCGTTCCGTCGTTCTCGCTGTCAAAAAGACGTACAGTTCCAAACTGAGCGCACTCGACAACCGCGTTTAATAAGTCGTTCGTCCCCGACTATTTTTCAAACAGCCCTTTTAACTCTTTACGCATTCAAGTACAAAAAAATATTCTGATGAAATATAAGCTGCCCGTTCTATTGAAGCATCAATTTGTCCTATAAAATCCTGCCTCATTTTGAAATTGACGGGATAGAACGACTGTCTTAGCAGGAATTACTCACAGGCATACTATGCGTTTCTTTAAAAAAATATAAAGAAGTTTCTATGCGGTTTCTCAATTCGCCTTCCGCTAATATCAATTTCTGCCTATACTTTCGCAAAATATTTATGCCTTCTTGTTTTTTTATTAACGGCGGAAGCGGTATCTCGGAAGTTGACATACTTTTCAAAAGCCTGTCATTCATATAGAGGGCTATATTTCTGACGAAGACAGGGAAGTTGCTGAGGAAATTGCTTAACAATTACAAAATATTGGAAACAGCTACATTAGAACCGTATTCTTGCTTTTTCCAAAGACAAGGCTTATTCTACTATACAAATCGATTTGGCAAGAGAATGTATAAATGCCAATATTACAGAAATTTCGGAGACTCAAAAAACCTTAGACAAAGCTGTTGAGAACTATGATTATTACATCATCAACACAATCTCACAAGAACCACCGTATTTGAGATTGCCTAAAGTTCAAGTATTTTCATATATCATATATATTGACTGTGTGGGGATTTTCATTGCTTAGATTTAAATGCTCTCAATATGTTTATCAATTCAGTTCTTTGTGTAGTTGATATCAACTTTCTATCCAACAATAAGTCTAAATGTTCTTTTGCAAGACAATTATATTCTTTAACCATTACTTTAAACAAGTCGTATTTTATAGCACCTCTGGTAGTAAGATTTATATACATATCTTCAATTGCTTTCTGAGATCCCCTATGTAATTGCATATGAGGTGTTGGTGCAAGTGCTAACAAATTTTCTAAGACATCTGCTCCGCCTTTTGCAAACTCAATTATATGATGAACCTCAACATAGTTTTTACCATCTGGACGCTCAAATGTTATAGTCCCTGCCTGACATTGATAATTCTCTCTAATACGAGCCAATTCAGCAATTAAATTATTGCGGCGCTTAGAGCCATCACTACTATATGTTGGGTGTTTCAACGAATAAAAATTTATATTTTTAATAAAATCTTTTTTATTAAATAATTGTTTAAGAGTATCTAAGTTATATTTTATTAGAACATCTTTCATTGCAATATCAGACTTATTACCCGAACGTAAATCTAATTGATTGATAATCTTATTAAGGTCAAGAACATTTGCTGGCAATTCTCCAAGTAAATCTATGGCTTCTTGGGTTAAAGTATATTTTTCTGTTATATTATCTTTTTCTAAAAATCCAAAATCTTCTAAGAACAAAATATATGTCTGAAATTTAAACTGCGGTTCTTGAGAGCTTGTATAAGAGAATAATGAGCCGTCTGATTCTTTCCATCCCATTTCGGAGAAAAAGTATTGTATCTGACTATTGTTGTCTCCTGTTGGAAGCTGATTTCCAATATCCAATGCTCTCTTTAAGATAATTGCTTCATCTTGTAAAGTATCAATTCTCCCCAAAAGAATTGAAATTTCAAAATTCGTAACAGGTCTTTTTATGTCATTGATATATTTTAAAATTGCATATGTCGGATGATAATTTGCATTGGCAGTTAATTTAATACCTTTTAAATTATTAATCAAATCGTTATTATTAATGTTAATGCCAAAACTTAAATTCTTCACAAAAGTTGATATTTGTTCGAAACTTAAAGACACGAAATCTTTACATCTATCAAAATTTATAGTTTTTTTCTGCCGAGATATGGATTTGATTAGCCCCCAAAAAGCACACAACTCCATATAATGACGGAACATTCTTCCGCTTTTATCTGAGTCTTTATATTTTATATCCAAATCTCTAAATATAAAATAATTCTCCTCAAATTTCTTATCTCTATTTTCAGGATATACTCCTGCTAATATTTTATTATGAATTAAACCCATTATTTCTTTATAATTATTCCCTTCCGAAGTAACAACATCTTCTATAAGTAATAAATAACTCGCCAATACTTTCAAAACAGAAAGTCCTATTTCCGAAAATGTTGGTCTCGGCATATTAATTATTTGGTTATGAAAATTCTCAAAGTTTTCCTTTGAATCAGTATAATCTTTGAAGTAATTTCTTATTTTACCAGACATAGAATTTTATTTCTCCGTTTTTTTGAAATTTATGATATTTTGGTGCATATGATTTATTTTGAACGAATAAGGATATCCAAAAGGATATAAAGGTTTATTATCCTGTAGTAATATAATAGTGCCTACAAATTCAAACCCTATATCACATAATAATTTAATTACATCTGCCTGAACACAAATCTCTTTTTTATCAACAGTAAAATTGCTAATTACTATAGAACAATATTTATTGCTCCTTAGTTTATTAAATGCTTGCTCCATAATTTTCTGAAATAGCAATAAAAAATCATTATAACTTTTTTGATTACCCAAATCATTTTGTTTATCAGAGTAATACTTAACTCCTATCCTTGAGCCACTGCGATAACCTTTCACTGAAGAATCTTTTCTTAATCCATTTGAATTATTTTTCAAAATATTATGATATGGTGGAGAAGTAATAATATAATCAACAGCATTTAATTTCGGAATTTCTTTCAAAGAATCCCCAACGATATATTTAAAATCTTTGCTTCCTATAATTCCTTTTTGTTTGAATCTTTTCAAAGCGAGTTGTTTATATTCCTTACTCAAGTCTATGCCTATGGACTTTCTATTTAAATTATAAGAAGCCAAAGTAGTAGTTCCAGAACCCATAAAAGGATCTAAAACTGTCATTCTTTCTTTTGTAAATAAAGATATCATTCTTTCAATATCTTTGATTAAAAATGGTGCGGGATGATTAAAAGCTGGTTTATCATCAATACATTTTTTTGACAAGAAAAAACTCTTTGTTGATTTGAGCCACTCTTTACCAGTCAAATCATTTAATTTGTTTCTATCATCATACCTCCCTACAATATCCGTCATATAGATAATCCTTTGTAAATACTATTTGAATGTTTAATGGAAAAATAAAAATCCGATATACCTATTCCCTCTTTATTAAGGACATTAGCTTCACTACTTCTTTTATTTTTTTGATACTGTGAATTATTAACAGAAAAACCAGAATTTATTATTGCTGAATTCAAAGCCTGCCAATCAGCAACAGTATTACTGTTAAATGTTAGAACTATAGTGCCATCTTGAGCTAACAATCTGTGGCAATTGGTAAATACTTTTTTCATATCCGCTATATATTTTTCATATTTTTTCTGTCTATTAACAACAATTTCATCATTCAAAGAAACCTTATATATATTTGAAAATTTTTCAAGCCAAACATTCCATACTTGAGAAAGTTCTCCATATTGTATTATAGAACCATATGGTGGATCAGTAAGTATAAAATCAGCAACAAATCCATTGTTGATTTTTTTACTATCTTTTAACATTACAATTCCGTCAACATCATTTATAGCCCTAACATCAGTGGAATAAGTGTAATTTGGCAAATAAGACGACCTTGACTTCAGACATTTTATTATGCCAGCATTACCAAATATAGATTTTTCAAATTGAAGAACTGGATTTTGCTCCATATATGATTTTAAGTCTAAAAATGCTGGTCTTCCCCAGCTTGTAGATAATGGTCGGTTTGTTTCCTCGCTTCTCAAAGCACACATCTTAGTTGTTAAATGCACTGTTTTCAAAAAAGCAAACATTAACGCGTCTCTTTCAGAGTTATAATTGCTATTTATCTCGTTGAATATAAGAGATAGTAATTCTACATTTCTTTCTGTCCAGAGATTAGAGATATTATCTCCGCCAATTTTGTTAATAAAGGCTGGTGCAATAGAGAATAATTGTTTTAGATTAAAATTTGGCTTCCACAAATTAAGAGTTGTGTTATATGGAACTGTTTTAATATTGTCAGTGATTGTTTTCTTACAGTGAGAACATTTATAGGAACGTGCATAACGAATATTGTTTTCTACTCTGTAATTGTATATATCGGTTAACTCTCCGCAATTAGAACATTTACCTATAAAATTTTTTCTGTATATCGTTGTATTCTTAGCTTTTTTTAAAATTTCCCGCACATACAATATAATATTATTTGAATTGAAATTTTTTGAATAGACATTGATGAGAAATAATGTTAATGGATTTATATCTGCGACTATTGGTTTCCTGTAGGTTTTTATTGCTTCAAGAAACGTCAAACCACTTCCTGCAAAAGGGTCATAGACAATATTCTTTTGTCGTGTATATTGCCGTATGAACTCCCCCCAAACATTATGAGGCTTCTTGCCCCAATATTTTAGCCCTCTATACAATGTTGGTCTTGAAGTTTCATCTACATTTTTTGAGAGTAACAATGGAGACTCCTATTATCGAAATATTATTTTTATAATTATGCTATTTTCTAAATTATGGATAACTTTAAAATTCAGACATAATATTTTCTATTTCTTTTGTTTTCTCTAAATTTTTTTTCAAGAGATTTCTCGCGTCTAA
This sequence comes from Candidatus Endomicrobiellum agilis, assembly GCF_020328115.1. Taxonomy (NCBI): domain Bacteria; kingdom Pseudomonadati; phylum Elusimicrobiota; class Endomicrobiia; order Endomicrobiales; family Endomicrobiaceae; genus Candidatus Endomicrobiellum; species Candidatus Endomicrobiellum agilis. The sequence goes on along the minus strand of NZ_JAIXMW010000002.1, from coordinate 225,100 downwards.
CGATAATTTATCTATATCTTTTTGGACTTTGGCTGAAATCATTGGAACTTCTATATTATAAATATCAGAAAGTTTTAATTGAATTTTTGTTTTTCATTGCTTGTTTTTTTAATTTAATACTCTTCTTGATTTGTATTATACTATTTTCTTTAAGCCTTAAATAGGCGGCAATATAATTAACAGACATATTTAATTCATGGTTTAATCTTATACAGGTTATGAAGCAGGAAGGGATTGTTTTATATATGTCTTCTTTTTGAAAAACAGCAATCTTAAAAATAGTTCTACGAGAAGATATCGAGAAGATATTAAAGTATCGTTATTTTGTAAAAGATACCTATTTTTCTTATAATCAGGCGTATTATAAAACAAACAATCCTTAAAAGATATTTCATTGTTTTGAATATCTGCCAACCGTATAACTCTATATCAATAGAATAAAGGCTTACCTGCAAGTGAAAGACGAAACAACTCCAAAACTTGAAGAGTATTGGGAATCTCAAAATTCTTTATGGGTAGTGTTTCAAAACTTTGGATTGACGTGGACTTGAACTTAAGGCAAAGAATAACGAGTTTAACAACGCCTTCAGGATTTTATTTTAAGGATAAAATTGTTGAACCCATTAGAACCACTTATTTTACAAGGGTTTTTGTATCTAAAGAAGCCTTAAATATAGTTGAGCGCGCCCAAGAGGAGTTGAACCTCTAGCCTTTTGATTCGTAGTCAAATGCTCTATCCAATTGAGCTATGGGCGCACTTGAGTGATTTTATGAAATATTTCGAGTCTAAGCAACGCCTTTACTTATTTTCAGCGTGTTTTTTTGAATGATTTGAGAAGCGTTTTCAGATGCGTGAAAAACGCGAGAAAGACTCTTTCGCCATCTCTATACACCTGAAAAGACACAGTTCATCTGTCTCGTTCTGCCGACAAGTTTCTGCCTTGCTATTCTCATAAAAGCAAGCATTTAATTAACAAAACATACGGCATTATAATAAGCGCTGCCGCTCCGCGACTGACAAAGAGTTTACCGCTAGCATGTTTTTAGACAGACTCAGTCCGTCAGACTTTGGGATTTTTATTGTTAGAAATCCTTATTTGAAGGAGACGCAAGCAAAAGATTTATAAAGCGATTATTCTTGCGTATTTTTTTACGCACAAGCCGGAGCGAGCGCTGCGTTTCCGCGGAATATCCAGCACTTCGCGCGACAACTTATGGCAGAACGTTTGAATTCTCAACTACGACAGACAAAACTTAAATTACTTACTGTTTACAAACAACATCTTTTTTTCATGCCGCCGGCTGCAATCAATGCTAGTCGCTTTTGTCGGAATAACGGCAAAAAAACAGTCTGCTTTTCAGCATTTTTCTATATTATTGACGGGTCTGGCTGGCATTATACAGAGGAAATACGCATTCAAAACATAAACTAAAACGCTGCCAACGGGATTTGAACCCGTGATCTCCGCCTTGAGAGGGCGATGTCCTAAACCGCTAGACGATGGCAGCAGTATAAATCTATTTATTTCCGCGTAATATCCGTAATCTTTCCCCGCCGTAGAATTCACAAACAAAAATTCTTATTTACTTCCCGATTCTACTCTCCAAAAATATTTTTCAGCCGAACTTCAGAAAGATAGATTTACACAACAAGCTTTTCAGTCAATAACAAACGCTAATCTATTTACGACTTTAAATACGTCTTATGCTCTTGGCGATATTGGTTCAAATGTTACTTTTACCCACGATTCGATGTATAACAGATACAGTCTTTATTGACAGCATACCGAAAGCAAGTTTTTAAATGCGACAAACGTCTCCCTGTCTGTTGCTCAAACTTATACAATAAATACAATGTTATTCCTTTGGCGAGACGTATTTAAAGAGGCAGTTTGAATGTTATATGTATTGTAAGCAGTCCATCGCACAATGGAACTGTTTTTTTAAGATGGTCGTAACAAGTTTTTCTGATCATGCGGTATATATAACTTGGGGATTGAATAGACTTCCACAATATTCTGTGTGAATATCTTCTAAAGGGCGAATTACGTCAAGTTTGGTTATAGTCTGTTATATAATATACCGCAGCGTCGCCATGTTGAACACCGCGAGCAAGATATAAGCGCGTTGCCGTCCAGCACATAAATTTTCATCCATCAAACTCACAAATGAAGCCGCGAAGAAATTATAAACTTTTATAGTATAATTACGCTGTCTGTTTATGATTTTCACATTATAATCTTTGTATTGTTTAAGCAAATCGCTATTATCTTCTAGCTGCAAAGACTGCATACGAAGCCAATATGCTCACGGGCTGGCAAAATTTCAGTGAAAGCAATGTCAGTATAAGGCAATGCCTTCGTTAAAAAAGAATATTTTATGGGAGCGGCTTCTGCTTTTTTGTTGTCGTATCACTTATATATATTGGTTGCAGGCGTTGTATATTCTTGTCCGCGTTTCACAGCTTGTCAAAAAGCACAAATTCATATATATGCTATTAATTTTTTCCTCTATAGGTTCTTACCTTTTATATCCGCTGTAAAAAAACCAATTAATATAAAACAAGAATGTCTTTTAATACGTATGCAGTCCGGTCAGAGATTGTGTTTTAGACAGCGAAATAAGAAGCAAAATCCTCTTTTTTCTCTTTTGCGAAACCTTTTGCGGAACTTGGCATGACGCATTCAACGATATTACGTCGCTTTCTTACAGTTATTTTTCTTTTATAATTTTTTTATAGATGATGATAATCGCTTCAACAAGCAATATAAATATTGTCAAAGTAAAACAGTTAGCGCCCTAATGTATTCCCTATATGCTTTTCTCTTCAACAGCGTTACGCCAGTTATTTTATAGGTTTTTAACAGTTATTGAATGTCTATAAAAATCGCAATATTTTTATAATTGCTTTTTCATCGTCCTTATTTTACTTTTTATCCGTATGTTCCTTTATTCGCCAATCCGCTTATAGCAATAATTTGCAGAGAAGCCATCGTCCTCCGCTCTCATGATAACCTATAGCGAAGCCGCTGTTCTCCTCATTAATAAGCAAGTCTAGGGTATAGCTTTTAGATATCGCGTAAAAAGTTACAAAAACTGCCGCCAGCCAAATTGTCAAACTAACTATCATATAAGAAATGACTCGTCTCGGCTATCCTATAGAATGCTTCATTGCCGTAAATTTCCAGTTTTCAAGGCTTGAGTTGCTTTGACGCCGCATGTCAATAATATTTTAACTTTTTTATTCTTTCTTTTGTTTAATGCTTATGTTTTTCGCTCACTCTTTTGAGGCATCAGCGCGCTATGACAATTTACATGATCTTTCCGACATAGTATCCAACAATAACGCATATGCCCATAACAAAGACAAAAGCCGCCCACTTTGAACGATATATACGCAATCTTGGAATGCGTTTCATCATCACAACAGGCATCAAATATGCATAAATAGCAACGACAGGACCAGATAAAGCCCCGAGTATAGTCAGAATTGAAAGATTACAAACCGATAAAAACCATATCATGGCAAATAACGCTACAGTGCTAAACATTTTCATTTTACTAAGATTCAATTTATCCTTAAGCGCAGGGTTTTTCCAAGCAATAAGCTGGATAATAATGCCGTTTAAACCGTCTCTAGTTCCTTCAAAATGTCCAAAATATGAACTTGCTATCGCAAGAAATGCAACAAGCGGAAAAACATATTGCAAAATAGGACTATTATAAGCCAAAGAGAGCGTTGTCAGCGCGTCTTTATTAGTCCTGTAAGCGTCAAGCAGCATTTCAGGCGTGCTGGCAAAACAAACAGAAAGTAAAAAAAACATAACAAAAATCAACAAAAGAATAGATGTCCATTTAATTACAGTATCCGTATGCCCGACTGCTTCGTCTATGCTCTTGTATTCTTTCCTGTAAAACGAGGCTAGCGAAGAGCAAACCGGCGAAAAATTCATCGCAAAAACTAAAAGCGGCAAAAGCAGAAAAGTATATTTTAAGAAATTTTTCATAGTAAACGGTTCGTAAAAAGATGACAAATTCCAATGCGGAATCAAATATACAGAAACAAAAAACAACAGAATTATCAAAGGAAAAGTCGCAGCGGACGTAATAATAACCATAACTCTCGCGCTCCCGAGCAACATCATAGTCATGCATAGGAGAACTATGAACGTCAGCAAAGGTCTTGACACTTCAGCGAAGTGCAATTGATTAACTAAAAACGAATTTATAATGTTAGTTAAACCTGTGGAATACCCGATGCAGGCAGTGACAATTGATAAAAAGTAAAGAATGGAAATAGTAAATCCTACCGTGCGGCCTAAGTCATGTTCTATCGCTCCGACAAAATCTGTCGCTTTAGGGCAAGAAGCAATTATTCTAGTTACGCCTATGTGCGAAACGTAAGTGACTGGGAAAATTATTAGCGTCAAAAGTATAACAGACCAAATACCGCCCGGTCCGACTTGAGTCGGTAAATACAACATACCTGCTCCGACAGCAGTGCCAAAACACGTCAAAACCCACCCTCTATCAAAATTGTTCACTTTTAATTGTTCTCCTTTAAAAAAAAGCAAAAACGCCAATTTATTAACTTTCAGCGCCTTTACTTGCTTGCCAATTTACCTAGCGTTTATCAATTATATATATAATAACTTTTGTTTATTTTGTCAATTCTATGCACGCGCAAACAGCACTCGCTGTAAAATATTAACAAATAAACAAAATCCAGCAGAAAATAAACAGAAATTTTAACGCCCTCATTTAAAGCGCAGTTAAAAGTTTCAAAGAAAACAAAGCGCTCGTAAAAAAATGGGAAAACGAACGGTTCCTCAAGGTTCAAACCTATTCAGGATAATTTCTACCGTTTGAGCGGCGGCTATCGCGGCAGTTTCTTTATGTATTTCATTGTTCTCTCGGCGTTATTTAGGTGAAAGTAGTCGGAGACAATGCAGACCGCGAGCATCAATAAAAATATTTTTGGGACACCTCTGAAGTGAGTTAGGAAATAACAGCTCCTTGCGCTTAGACAGAAAGCGGCTCTACATAAAGTCTCACATTTTCAAGTTTCACGGACTTGCCAAGTTAACACTCGACAGTCTTCCAAATTTTATGCAATTTAACATATATAACAGCTGTTTAATTCTAGCTCGACATCATGTTTATATAAAAGCTTGAGCGCCTTTTTACTTGGACGTTTCGGTCGCTCAAGTACTAATTACAAGCGCTACTTAGAGATGACCATGATATCTATCTCACCGCTATCTCTGGGTTCCCGCTACAGTCCGCTAACTCTTACGGCGGTTAACGCTGCGCCGGACCGGCCAGCCAAATATCAGCATGCCAAATCCTTTAATTATCTGTCAGCTGCCGGCATCTGCTTCCGTCATTGATACGACTAAAAATCATTGCCGCTATAAGACATGTTAATTTTTTCATTTTACTCTCTTTTTTTAGCCAATGTTCAGATTCAAAGAATCCGCTATTAAACTTTTCTTGGCGTGAGACGGCGCTGCGCCGGAAATAAGCAAAAATCTTACATCCGCCGCTTCATCTTTTTCTGGTTCTTTGCCCTGCATTCTCATCAATTGTGCGGAACACCGATATTTGCTAACTTGTTTAACTCTTTTTCATATTTTCATACATATTAACAATGTTCAGATTAATCCTTCCAAGTATATCCATATCACCGTTTTGACTTTTAGAGTTCATGTCGTCCGTTTTTGCTTACATCGCATTGATACTACCTACGCACCTCGCTAGGTCTGCTTTTTCTTCTTTTCTCTCACCATTTGTTTTGTCATATATCCGTCTGCGCAACAAACAATATTAACGGCACTATCTTAGCAGTGCGGGCGCAGACGTTCCACCATGCATACAAAAAATTAGCCTCATTCCATTTTGCTGCCATACGCACGCCAAACCCGTCGCTATTTGCTCCCTCTGGCAGTTATTGTTATTTATCGACGTTTTTTGCCGAAGACTGCAACAACTGGCACTATCAAACATACCGCTATTACTTTCTTCGTTTTTCCTCTTTATTCATGCTTATCATATTATTTGTAATATAAATAAAGGCAACGGCGATTATAAACGTTCAAGTATTGTGTTCTTCTTTACAAAACGATGACAAGCAATTTTGCTCTTCGCGCTGCAAGCCGCTCCAAACCACGACTGTTCATTCAGATATTTCCACATTTACCGCTATTAAGCTCTCAATTACTATGCCAATGGTTGGAAATTCTGGTAATTTTACCTCATTTTCTTCATTTGATAATATGAACTATTGTTCAAAGGCTTAAAAACTTTTGAGAAGATTGAAACTTACGCAAAGGCAAAAATTGATTTAAAATCTTATAAACCCGATTTCTATCGTGTGTTTCCTTTGGAGAAAAGATTTTTATGATTTTTCCGACTTTCCTTTTTTGACAAAACCTGTTTTTAAAGCATTTTATGATTTTCAATTATGTAATAAATCGAGAGATTTATTTAATTTATTCGCTTGACTTGCTTGCAACGTCTTTGAAAGATTGTCACCTATTACGGATTACTTACTTTTTTAAAGAAACATTTCCCAGAAACGTGCGATTTTCATAAATCCCACATTGATGTTATTGTATTTCAGATTATGTCTTTGGACTATAATTCTGGTTCGGTGATTAGTTTGGCTAACTATGTTGAGGATATTGCCTCTCAAATTAGATAATTAAGAAATTTGCGACAACGCTCGAATACACAACTTCAACTCTGTTCGGTTTTTGAAATAAAGAATACTGCCGACTTTTTTCTCGGGGGAAAATTTTCCTTTTATTGTCACGGTTATCGGCTTCTCAGCGATAACAGGAAGAAGAGAGAGCTGAAAAAGAACTTTAATATTTTTATTATACTTCTTTCTCAAAACTTCCTCACTCTGAGGTTTATAAACACCTTCATTCTTTCCGTCCGGCGTTTTCTCGCCCGCTTTGAAACCAGCAAGACTCAGTCCGTTCGTTCTTATCATTACTTAAAACACATTTTTATTCATCAAACGTCCGTTTAAAAATATAATCAACATTTTTAAATTGTGACTCGACATTACAATTTTTCTTTATTTCTTCCGCGGTTAAGTATTCTTTTATATCGGGGTTTTTTAAACACGCTTCTTCCAAAGATATTCTGCTTTCTCTAGCGTCAAAAGCCGCGACCTGAATCAAGGTATAAGCGGCTTCTCTTGACAGTCCTTTATCTACAAGAGAAAGCAGCAATGTTCCGGAGAAAATAACGTCTTTTGTCTTATCCAAATTTATCTGCATATTTTCAGGATAAACATTAAGCCCCGACAACAAAGTCTGCATTCTTACAAGCATATAGTGCAAAACTATAGAAGCGTCGGGAAGCATAATTCTCTCTGTAGAAGAATGGCTTATATCGCGTTCATGCCATAGCGCAATATTTTCCATCGCGGTTGCGGCATAGCCTCTGAGAAGTCTTGCAAGCCCGCATACATTTTCAGAAATTATCGGATTCCGCTTGTGAGGCATTGCAGACGAACCTTTTTGTCCTTTTGTAAAAGGCTCTTCGGCTTCTGCGACCTCAGTTCTCTGTAAGTGTCTTATTTCCGTCGCAATTCTTTCGAGAGACGCGCCCGAATGAGCAAGCATCGATAAATAAATTGAGTGTCTGTCGCGCGGAACAATCTGCGTCGATACAGACTCCGGTTTTAAATCCATTTTTTCACACACATATTTTTCAACTTTCGGATCTAAATGAGCCATAGTGCCTACGGCGCCAGAAATCTTTCCATAGCTTACAGTTTCAAGGGCAAAATTGAGTCTGTCTAAAGATCTCATGATTTCACAGTACCATGAAGCCACTTTCAAACCGAACGTCGTAGGTTCTGCATGAACGCCGTGCGTTCTCCCCATTACCGGAGTCATTTTATACTTCTTTGCCAGACCGGATAATATAACAGCCAGCTTCTTTGTTTCGCCAATAAGCAACTTTGCCGCTTGTCTCAATTGCGCTCCGGTAGCGGTATCCAAAACATCGGAAGAAGTCATGCCCAAATGCAAAAATCTGCCCTCAGGACCTGTAGTTTCAACAACCGCCGTCAGAAAAGATATTACGTCATGCTTAACGGTAAGTTCGATTTCATTAATTCTTTCAACGTTAATTTTCGCCTTTTTCCTTATTATCTCCACAACTTCTTTGGGAACTGTCCCAAGTTCGGACATAGCTTCGGCAGCGAAAATTTCAACATCGAGCATTTTTTTAAATCTGTTTTCATCTGACCAAACAGCAGCCATTTCAGGCTTTGTATAACGCTGTATCATTTGCCAACCTCTTGTACTTTTTATCTAGTTTGTCTTAATCTCAAATACACTATAATAAATAGATAATAGAAATCTCAGCAACAAACTCTGACTCAAGCTTAAAGCAACAGCAGAAAACTCAAACTTGCCATCTCGGATTTGAGAGAAAGAGAATCCGCTATGTCTTTATTAAAATTGTCAATCTTTCTTTTAAACTTTACCTTCAATAACTTTTTTTATTGCTTCCGGATATATCCGGTGTTCCACAGCTAAAACTCTTTTTGAAATATCTTGCGGGGTATCGCTTGCAAACACTTCAACTTCCCGCTGTATAATTATTTTTCCGGTATCATATTCTTCCTCTACAAAATGCACCGTCGCTCCAGATTTTGTTTCTCCGGATTTTACAACGGCTTCGTGGACATGGCGACCATACATTCCCTTTCCGCCAAATTTCGGCAGAAGAGCGGGATGTATATTTAACATTCTGCCGCGGTAAGCGCGTATTATTTCCCGTCCAATCATTCTCATATAACCTGCAAGACAGACAATATCTGTCTCTGCATTCCGCAGCTCTCTTAATATCGCACCGTTAAAAGATATCTCATCTTCAAAACTCTTTCTTTCTATGCAAACAGCTTTTATATTCTCATTTCTCGCCCGCTCAAGAGCATAAGCGCCGGGATTATTTGAAATAACCAAAACAATTTCGACAAGTCCTTTCAATATTCCTCTGTTTACAGAATCCGCTATGGACTGCATATTTGAACCGGATCCGGAAACTAAAACCGCAAGACGTTTCACAATCTAACCTCTGTTTTTTTTATATCTCCACTTGAAAATCTCACATTTTAAACTAGATTCAGATAAGCAAACCAGACGGCGACTATAGGGACAAAGTTAATACTCTCATACATAAAAATATAATCAGCGGAAAATAATCTGCTCTCATAAATTTATATAAAAAAAAGACAATAAATTTTCATAATGTCTCTTTCTTTGTTTTATCTACGCTTCTCGTTAAAGTCCAGAGATACTCTCTTCAACTTTATTTTTTCGCATTTTAAAACTATTAGAAACGCATTTATACAATCTGCTAACAATGCCTCTGCCACATTCTATAACAGTCAACAGCAAAAGATTAGCCGTTTCAAATTCCTGCGGGGCTTACTCAAGAAAATTCGCTATCCTTCTTTTGCGTTTTATGCCATCGGTAAAATCCGTACCGCAGCTATATATTTTTCAACTCTTTTAACGCATTAAAACACCGCATGAAAAGGCAAATTATAAATCATCTCTCTTTTCTTATAGCAGCACGTTTTAAAAATGCCGGCATTCTCTGTAAAATATGCCTTATACGCGCATACTGTGCCGCTCAGGAACAAGTTTTGAGCAGAATTTCTTTTTGCCGCAGAGACCTCGCCGATGCATCCTTTTCTCAGAAGCGGCAGGGCGGAGGAATATCAGCAGCTATTTCTCAATCAATATTTCTGAAAACGGTCACTATATAAGTTCAACGCCTCTTTCGCCCTCTTCAACATAACCTATTTTTTTTGCGCTTTTAAAAAACTCTTTTACCTGCAAAGCAATTTTAGGGCGCACAATTAAAATCATGCCTATTCCCATATTGAGCGTTCTGTAAATATCTTTTTCCGGCACATTGCCTTTTTCCTGCACAATCTTAAAAATTTCAGGAACTTTCCAAGAACTTTTCTCAATAACAGCCCTGATATTCTGAGGCAAAATCCTTTCTATTTTATCGTAAAAACTTCCGCCTGTAATATGAGCAATACCGACTATATTCTGTTTCTTCAAATTAAATTTTGCAATAGCCGCAAGGATTTCTTTAACATAAATCTTTGTAGGAGCAAGCAGTTGTTTTGAATACTTTTTTAATTCGCCGTCCGAAAAAACTTTTCTTATAAGAGAATAACCGTTTGAATGCGGACCGCTTGACGGCAGTCCTACTATAACATCGCCGGAGTTTATCTTACTTCCGTTTATTTCTTTGCCTTTTTCAATTATACCCACTGAAAAACCCGCTAAATCGTACTCGCCATTTTTATAAAAGCCGGGCATTTCGGCAGTCTCGCCGCCTATAAGCCGCGATCCTGACAATTCACATCCTTTAGCTATGCCTTTAATAACCTGTTCCGCCTGACCTACATTGAGTTTGCCACAGGCAAAATAGTCTAGAAAGAAAAGAGGTTTCGCCCCTGCGCATATTAAATCATTGACATTCATCGCAACTAAATCTATTCCCACCGTATCATGCTTGTTCAGCAGAAACGCAAGTTTCAGTTTTGTGCCGACTCCATCTGTTGAACTCACAAGATTATATTTTGTTCCGGCAATGGGAAATAACCCGCCGAACCCGCCTATTCCGGGGAGTTTCTTTTTAAGTCTTTCTACAAGCTCATTTCCGGCATCGATATTGACGCCCGCTTTTTTATAAGTTACTGCCATCTTATCCCTCTTTTTGCTTTGTCCATCGTGTTTTCACTTCAATATATCCTCTCCCAGTAAAACTTTTTTGCCGTTTTAGAAAAGAGATAAATCGCTTTTTTCAAAAATAATATTTAAATTTATTATTTTTAATATTCTTCACAAGTTTAATTTCCAACACCAATATTGACACCTGTTATATAGCTGTCTATTACAGCGTTTATTTTAAAAAGCTCTCCAACATACACTATTATTTTAAATAATATAACGTCTGATTGCGGCGATGTCTAAATCATATTTTTAAACGTTATTTTCTGCTGCCGGGTTTCACCGCGATGCTGCCTGCCTTACATATCGGACATTCATCTTCTTTAAAACTTTTCACTTCAAGACTTAAAAGAGAAAATCTCGGAACTCCAAAATCAACTTTTCCCGCGCTTCTGTCAACAAGCGACACAACAGCAACTACTTCAGCGCCTACGGGTTTAAGGGAATCTATAACTTCTTTTGTAGAAAGCCCCGTTGTTATAACGTCTTCAACCACTAGAACTTTCTCGCCTTTATTTATTGAAAAACCTCTTCTCAAGCTGACTTTACCATCAACTCTCTCGGTAAATATTGCACGCGCATTTAACGCCCTTCCCATTTCGTGCCCTATAATAACGCCGCCTAGCGCAGGAGATACGACAACGTCAGTCTTTATATTATTTTCTTCGATTCTCTTCGCAAGTTCTTCAGCAAGCCGCGCAGCTTCTATAGGATATTGCAAAATCAAAGCCGCCTGAAAATACGTGTCGGAATGAAGTCCGCTTGAAAGTTTAAAATGCCCGCTTAAAAGAGCTCCGTTTTTTTCGAACAGTCCTTTAAGTTCTCCTTGTCGCATTTTTTACCTCCTTCAACAAACTTTGACTTTTTAAATATACTTTTCGCGCCCAAAATTATCAAAACAATCCCCATTATAACATTCAGCGCCTGCACAATAAAACTCGGCAAAAATGTGCCTACAAGTCTGCCAATGATAATTATAAAAATCATAAATATAGGCGTAGTCAACAAAAAGCCAAACGCAAAAACACTTGCGTCTTTCAACTGCATATTGCGTTTGCTTATTTCAAGCGAAAAGACTCCCGCAATAAACAAAATTGTAATGGGATTTGCCATATTCAGTCCAAATAGCCATAAGAATATATCATGATCTTGAAAAGTATTGGCATTGACAGCGTTCCCCGTCTTTATAAACAGTACTCCAAATATCACTAATATAATACCGACAATAATATCAAAAACCCGCTGATATTGCTGTATTTTTTTCATGACAACGGATATTGAAAGAACAGCTAAAAACGTGTATATAATATCTGAAAGCGTTATGCCTACGACGCCTATAAGCAGTTTGCTAATCGGCAGAGATAACGACAATCGAAAAACCAGCATACAAATAGGACCGATACTGCCTACCTGTAACAAAAATCCTATTTTTAACCCTTCAAGCAACAACTTATTAGTCTTTCCTGTAGAATAATTCATAAAACCACTTTAACCTTTATTATACTCTCATAAATACTTTTCACAACTTTATAAGGACTTGCAGCTTTCAATATAGGTCTTCCGACAACTATAAAGTCCGCGCCTTCTTGAATTGCAACTTCCGGAGTCGCCACTCTTTTTTGATCATCAACAGCTTCCGCAAGCCTAATACCGGGAGCTATGACGCTAAATTCCTTTCCGCATTCTTTTTTTATAAGCGCTGCTTCAAGCGGCGACGCTATTACGCCGTCGGTTTCGCAAGCTTTCGCAAGCCTAGCTCTTTTTATAACTTCTTCAGGAACCGTAATCTGGCTTGTCAAAACCGTTACCGCCCATATTTTAGGCCTGTTCTTAACGGAAGCGGCAGCCTTGAGCATCTCTTCCCCGCCGACTGAATGAACAGTCAAGCTGAAAACGCCGAGTTCGTTTGCAGACTCAACGGAACGCTTTACGGTAGCAGGTATATCGTGAAACTTCAAATCCAAAAATACTTCTTTTCCGTTGTCTTTTATCATTTTTATTATTTCTCTACCGGACCGCAGAAATAATATCGGTCCTACTTTGTAAACATCGACATAAGGAGACGTTTCTTTTACAAGTTTTTCAGCTTCTTTAAAATCGCAGACATCTAGTGCTAAAATAATTTTATTCATTCATCTTCCTGATATAACGTTTGCTGTCAAAACAAGTTCACAGACAGTTTCAGCTTTTTTATTTTCCTTATTTTCTGTCATTTTCATCTTGAAAGGACAAAGCTTTTAAAAATCTAATATTCTCATTATTTTCCCTAATCCTCTAAGATTTTGCAAATAAAGCGCTCCATCTTTTAGAACGACAAACCGCAATAAAAACCTGCGTCATTTTAAACAGTATTGACACTGCCGATCACTTCTCTTATCGATTTGATATTTTTTCCTCTCAATATACTCTCAATTTCATCGATAACTTTTATTAAATTTCCGGGAGAAACCAAACTTGAACTTCCAACGCTAACAACCGTCGCCCCAGCAAGAATAAATTCAACGGCATCTTCTCCCGTCATTATGCCGCCGCAACCTATAATTGGTATTTTTACGCTTTGATAAGCATCATAAACGCAACGCACCGACATAGGCTTTACACAAGCGCCTGACATACCGCCTTTTACCGTAGAGAGTTTAGGTTTAAAAGTCCGGATATCTATAGCCATTGCCGGATAAGTATTCGCAAGCGTCACTCCGTCAGCACCAGCATTCTGCGCCGTTAGCGCAAGCTCAGAAATATCAGTTACAAGCGGGGAAAGTTTAGCAATAACGGGAATTTTTGATACTTTCTTTACGCCTCTTATCACATCTTGCATTAAAAGCAAATCATGGCAGATTATCTTCTTCTTAAGATTAGGGCAGGATAAATTAAGTTCTATAGCCGATATGCCGTTTTGTCTGTCAAGTATTTTCACCGTTTCAACATATTCGCTCACTGCAGCCCCTGCAACACTTACTACTACAGGCACGCCGATTTTATTTAATTTCTCAAGCGGTTCTTCAACGAAAGCCTTAACACCGATATTTTGTAATCCAATAGTATTTAACATTCCGGAAGCGACTTCGGCAATTCTCGGCTGCAAATTTCCGGCGCGAGGTTCCAAAGTAATAGTTTTTGTTACAATACCGCCAAGTTTTTCCAAAGGAATTAAATCTGCAAGTTCATAGCCATAACCAAAGGTACCAGATGCCGTAAGCACGGGATTTTTCAATTTAATTCCTGCAAAATTTACGCTTAAGTTCGGTATCATTTTACTCCAATTATTTTATTTAGAAACATATTTTTCTCTTGTTTCATATTTCACTTCAGACTCAAAAAGGACAGGTTGCGCGTCATAATTAGCTCTATTATTTCTAAATTTCAATTTATAGTCCTCTTTAATTGCTCCGTTACCATTCAGTCTGTTAATTACCATGTCATAATAGGGTTTGTGCAGTTCGCTCGAAATAAAATTTCTTCCCAATTCTTTACACAAAACAAGTTCAGAACCAGATCCTCCAAACAATATCTGCACCAAATCATTTTTTTTTGTTGAAGACTTTATCAGCATTTCTACCAATCTTAACGGAATTTGGCAAGAATGAAAAGTTTTATCTTTAGATACATTTTTTACTAAATCGTAATACCACCAAGAATACGGCATCCGACCGCTTGAACCCTTCGCCATTCGCTGCTGAATTCTTTTATCTGCTGGATTTTGATAAGAAACAACAACTTGGTCTTTATAAAAATTATTATCTTTTGACTTCGTTGCATGCAGTATTGATCTGTGCGCTGTCGTAAATTTTTTATAAGAATGTCCTATATTAGTATTATAAACCCAAACATAATCAAAAACATTGTAAGCTTTGTCATCTAAGTATTTCACCCTCAAATAGGCATTCTGTTTGGGATAGTTCATCATAAATAAGTTACCCTCAGGCTTTAAAACTCTCATGCATTCACTAGCCAGTCCTATATACCAATTTATATATTTATCCCATCTTTGAGTATATTTTTTCCCGTTATAATTAATACCTACATTATAATCAGGATCGCCATATACCATATCGATTGAATTATCAGGAATTCTCTTTAATGTTGACAAAACATCTTCATTGAATATCTTGTTTATAATTTCATTCATCTTCAAATTCTTTCTTTTTTAAATGATATTCTCTCTTTTTCAGCAACTTTACACTTGTTATATCCAACGGATTTTCAAATGTATAATTATACAATCTTATTATAGAATTACCTTTGTTTTTCTGCCTAATAAGGTAACATGCTGTCAATTTTTCAATACCTAATTTATTATTCTGTTTCAGATTGTAATAATATCTGAAAGGATTATATAATTGATAAATGTTGAAATTTTCCGTCCATCGATTTAATTTAGAATTTTTGCCCTCAAAAACAGTAACATATCCAGCATTTTCAAGAGTTAAATCTATTTCTATTTGTAGATTTTCAAAACTCAATTTTTCATTGCCCGCAAAATATTCGAAGGAAACACCTCTTTTTCTTTCGCTGCTATACATTTTAGGAATACCAATATCATAATTTTGATATCGGTATAGAAAGTCATGCAGAATTTTCTGATTATTTGCAAGGGATAAAATACTAGCTTCTGATACAGAAAAATCATTCAAAATACTTGGTCTATATTGCCATTCAATGACTTCACTATCATCCATCTTTTCAAAAGTGTGGTATCCTTTATCTATGCCTTTTACAAACTTATGCTTTCCATTCCCTAAATGGACTATAAAATAGTCAGCTTTAATAACAGTTTCTGGTAATTTAGATATATCATCTATCTTCGTCATATCATATGGATTTGTATTTGAATTACACTTTCCAACAACAGTTTTTACTAATTTATTGTCAAATTCAATATTTGAATGATAACACTTACCCGCTCAATATCAATCGGCTTTTCGAGAGGATGAAGATACATTAGTTTACGCTTTTTTTCTACTTGCTGACGCTGATATAATTTATACAAATGCACCGCCAAAGACGACAGAATTATTAAAAGCAAAGTAACTTTTATCAAGTTAAAGCTTGGGTACTCTCTAACACAGGGACAGAAAGTCGCTGTTCAATCTCCTTGTCTTTAGTACCTTCAAGTACGTCAACGACAACGGACTTTTCTCTCTTCCCGCAGCCGGTAAACATAAAAGAAAAAATATGTTTTTCAATTTATTATTCTATTTTTCTCACTACCTCGATAAACGTTGTACATTTTAAAATTGGTTTCAGACGATAACATTTTTTTGAGATACTTATCAATCTTCTTTTTTTCTTTTGAGAGTTGTATAACGCAAAACTTTTTTCTGAATAATATTCTTTTATTGCAACCATTACAGCTCAGCTCTTATTTTTTCCCGCATTTACGGCAGAAAATCTCTTCTTTTTCTTCTATAGGTTCATTTTTTTGAAATTCCAATTTATCGTCAATCAAGCGACTGTTTAAATTCGCAATAAATTCTGTCAAACCGCACTTATGAGGCTTCATAACTTCGATATCAGTATTTTACAATTCCAAACCTTCAATCTCAAAAATGGGACCGTCCTTACAAACCATTTTACTTTTCCCGTCTATTTTCACGGCACAGCCCTGACAGTTCCCTATGCCGCACGCCATTTTTTCTTCAAGAGAGACAAAACCTTTTAGACTCTTTTCTTTAGCAATCTGCAAAACCTTTTTAAGCATAGGGGTGGGTCCGCATGCAAACAGCACATCGCCGTCTTTTAAATTTTTTGACAGCATATCAGTGATATAACCTTTATATCCTTCTGAACCGTCTTCCGTAGAAACGACAACTTTCCAGCCTATTCTTTTAAATTTGTCAAGACACAACAAATCTTTTTTTGAACGAGATCCGTAATATAAAATCCCTTTTTTCTTTAATTTAGCAGCAAGAAAATAGACTGACGCTATTCCCGTGCCACCTGCGACAATAACAGGATTGAAGCTAATATCTTTAATCCCTGCCGACCATTTTTTGGATAGGGAGAGAGAAGCTTGTGGAAAAAACATTGAAGATACGCCGGGAGTTAAATTGTATCCTCTGCCAAGAGGACCGAGCATTTTAATCTCGTTACAACCGCCTCCGCGAGAAAAAACCGATTTAGAGGTACGTCCCATTTCAGACAGAATTTTTGTGCCTTTGCCAACAACGCCATATAAAAAACTTATAGTATCTCTTTTGACATCGTGAACACTCAGAGGGCGGCGCAAAAAAACGTTCGCAATACTAATCATAAAAAACTGTCCGGGAGAACAATACTTAGAAACGTCGTCCGCTTTAACTTTTAACTCAAAATAACCAGTACATACTTCTCTATTAGAAATTATTTTACAACTCTTATCGAATCTTTTCAGCGTACACATTATGCCCTCATCCGTCCCGCTTCTATCCTCGCCATCAGCGAAAAGGAAGAAAGGAAAAAAAATAACAATATAATAAAAGATTCCAAAACAAATTAAAAATTACTAAAATACCTTGCGTTTAAACGCAAACATAAATAAAGAAGCGATTAATCCCCGATAAAACACTTAAGCAAAGGATATAATTTTCATTGAAATACAAAAAAACAATGCGGCTAGACTTGCCAGACTATATTTCCCGCCACTATCGTCATAACTGCACCGCCTTTAAACTGTCTTCCGATAAAAGGCGAATTCTTACTCTTTGAAATTATATTTTCTTTTTTAAATTCATAAGAATATTTCGGATCGATTATAGTAATATCGGCAACACTTCCTTCTTTGAGAGTGCCTCTTCCTTCAAGGTTAAAAATTTTTGCAGGATTGGAAGTCATTTTTGATATTGCTTCGGAAAGACTTAAAACACCAGTATCAACTAGCTCATTTAAAATAAGACTTAAAATCGTTTCAAAACCTATAATCCCAAACGGAGCCAGATCAAACTCCCTATTTTTTTCTTCCTGCATATGCGGAGCATGGTCTGTCGCTATACAATCTATTGTTCCGTCTGCAAGACCTTGTTTTATGGCATCGATATCCTCTTGTTCTCTCAAAGGAGGATTCATTTTCGTATTCGCATTATAAACTCTTACAACGTCATCAGTCAAAGTAAAATAGTGCGGACAGGTTTCCGCAGTAACCTTTATGCCTTTTCTCTTCGCCTGCCTCACCAAATCAACTGAACCCGCAGTAGAAACATGCGCAACATGCAGATAGCCGCCCGTGAGTTCTGCAAGCATTATATCGCGGCTTACCATAACTTCTTCGGACTGTTTTGGAATACCTCTCAAACCCAGAACCATAGAATTTTTTCCTTCGTTCATCACACCGTTTTTACTCAACTCTTTATCTTCGCTGTGTGAAATAACGGGAAGTTTAAACATTTTTGTATATTCCAAAGTACGGCGCATAATTTGCGAATTTGATATCGGAAGACCGTCGTCGCTCACCGCAACAATCCCAGCTTTTTTAAGGACTCCCACTTCAGAAAGTTCCGCGCCATGCGATCCTTTAGTAGCGCAACCTATGGGGAAAACATTTACAAGACCCTCTTTTTGAGCTTTGAGAAGAACAAACTCAACAGTCGGAGCATTATCAATAACAGGCTTGGTATTAGGCATACAAAAAACTGTCGTTATCCCGCCTTTTGCAGCCGCACGCGTCCCCGTATAAATGGTTTCTTTTCCTTCCTCGCCCGGTTCTCTAAGATGAGAATGAACATCAATAAGTCCCGGAACGGCAATTTTTCCTTTACCGTCAACAACCTTATCAGCATTATTTAAAAATTTTGACACAATTCTGCCATTTTCAATAAAAATGTCGCCGGTAGAATCCTTCTTCTGGAGCGGATCGACTATTTCAATATTTTTAATTTGAAGACGCATCTTTCCTCTTTGGTTTTAAAAGATATAAAACCGCCATCCTCACCGCTATTCCGTTTGTAACCTGCTCGTTAATTACAGCATTGGGACTGTCGGCAACATCGGAAGATATTTCTATACCTCTGTTCATAGGACCGGGATGCATAATCAAAACTTCAGGCTTCGCCATAGCAAGCCTTTCTTTTGTCAGTTGATAAAGTTCAACGTATTCATGGACCGATGGAAATAAATTTTCCTGCTGGCGTTCAAGCTGTATTCTCAAAATATTTACAACATCAACTTTTTTAACAGCCTCGTCTAAATCGTAATACACTTTTACGCCTAAATCCTCAATATTGGGAGGAATCAAAGTCGGCGGTCCTGCCACCGCAACTTCTGCTCCCATCTTTGTCAGCGCCCAAATGTTCGACTTTGCCACCCTTGAATGCAAAATATCACCTACAAGCAATACCTTTAATCCATCAATTTTTTTCTTCTTTTCATACATCGTATACAAATCAAGGAGACCCTGCGTAGGATGCTCGTGAAAACCGTCACCTGCATTTATTACGGACGCATTGAGATTTCTTGCAAGTATATCGGGCGCTCCCGCCAGAGAATGTCTGATGATTAGATAATCCGCTTTCATCGCTTCAAGGGTTTTGCCGGTATCTACAAGACTTTCGCCTTTAACAACACTCGAGGCATTCACAGTAACATTTATCACATCGGCAGAAAGTCTTTTTGCGGCAATTTCAAATGAGTTTCTTGTGCGGGTGGAAGGTTCATAAAAAAGCGTTGCCACTGTCTTACCGATTAACGTCGGAGCCTTTTTAACAGACCTTGTAAAAAGACTTTTAAAAGGCTTTACAGAATCTAAAACCGTCTGTAAGTCCTTTTTATCCAGATGTTCGAGACCAAGCAGGTCTTTACGGTTGAGAGACATTCTCTGTTCCTCTATAACATCGTTATTTTATAAATGTAACTCTATCCACTCCGTCCGTTTCCTTACATTTAATTCTTATTAATGCTCTGCTCTGATATTTTATTCCTATATATCTTGCTTCTATGGGAAGCTCCCGAAATCCTCTGTCAACCAAAACTGCAAGTTGAATGGATTTAGGCCTGCCAAAATTCATTAGAACGTCCAAAGCCGCTCTAACCGTTCTCCCGGTACAAAGAACATCGTCAACTAAAATTATATTTTTCCGACTCATATCAAAAGGTATCACAGTATCTTTTATAACAGGCATTTTTGAATCGAAATTATCAAGATCGTCTCTGTAAAGCGTAACGTCCAAAGTTCCGAAAGGAATTTGAGATATATCGACTTCGGCAAGTTTTGCAATCCCGGCAAGAATTCTTTTTGCCAAAAACACGCCCTTATTTTGTATTCCGACAACAGCGGTTTCGCGGATATTTTTATTATCATTAGAAATTTCTTTTGAGATCTTACTTACCGCACTCTGAAATGCTTTAGTATCAAGTATAATGTCTGGCATTTTATTTGCTTAACCTTTCAACATATTTCTCTATTCCGCTTTTCTGGAGTTTCAAATCTTCTTTGACAACAGCTTCTGCAATTTTAGTCCTGTAAGCTTTAAGTTTTTCTTTTAAACTCTCGTCTCCGACAGCTATAATCTGAACAGCTAATATCGCAGCATTTACAGCTCCCGCGCTCCCTACCGCAACCGTTGCAACAGGCACGCCTTTAGGCATTTGAACTATTGAAAATAAAGAATCGAAGCTCGAAAGATTTCTACCATCAACTGGAACGCCTATCACGGGAAGAACGGTTTCAGAAGCAATAACTCCGGGAAGCGCTGCAGCCATTCCCGCTGCAGCTATAAAAACCTTTACGCCTGAACTTTCCGCGTCCTGAATGCACTTCTTTAAATACTGGGAAGTCCGGTGAGCTGAAGCAATATTTAAACTATGCGATAATTCGAACTTCTTCAAAGTTTTAACGGTTCCGTTTACCACAAGTAAATCTGATCCCGAGCCTACTATGATTGCTACGTCAGTTCTGTTTACCATTTAAAGCTCTCCACGCTATATCTTTTCTGTAGTACATCTCTTTAAAAGATACCAGTTTAACGCTTGAATACACCTTATTTATCGCACTTTTCACATCTGCTGCCGTTGAAGTAATTCCTAAAACCCTGCCCCCGGAAGTAATAAATTTACCGTTTTCAAGCTTTGTTCCGGCGTGAAACACCACAGTGTTTTCATCATTAATATTTTCGATTCCCTTGATTTCAAAACCTTTTTTAAAATTTCCTGGATATCCTCCCGAAGCAAGCACTACGCACACTGAAAATTCTCTTTTCCAATTAATCCTTACGCTTGAAAGTTTCCTATTTAAAATTGCGCTGCAAACATCAGTTAAATCCGTATTAAGCAAGGGTAAAACCGCCTGCGTTTCCGGATCGCCAAAACGGCAGTTAAACTCTAAAACATAAGGAGAAGAATCGTTCACAATTATGCCGACATATAAAACGCCTTTGTAATCAAGTTTTTCAACTTTTATGCCGTTTATAACTTTACGAATTATGTCTTCAACTTTTTTATTCAATTCGTCCGTTGCCAAAGGAGCAGGCGCATATGCTCCCATACCGCCGGTATTTGGACCTTGATCATTGTCGTTTATCCTCTTATGATCCTGCGAAGCAGGCATAACTGAATAGGATATGCCGTCGGTAAATATTAGGTATGAAAGCTCGGGACCGTCTATATTTTCCTCTATAATTACGCTTGTCCCGGCATCGCCTAAAACTCTATCATTCATCATCTGTTTAACGGCATTCTGAGCGTCTCTTCTGCCGTTACACATATAAACGCCCTTCCCGGCAGCAAGTCCGTCGGCTTTGACTACAACTTTTTTATTTTCTTCCCAGCTTTCCAAAAATTTCAGAGCATCATTAATATCTGTAAAACTATTATAATGCGCTGTAGGAATGTCGTATTTGCGCATAAATTCTTTTGAATATATTTTGCTTGATTCAAGTCTGGCAGCATTTCTTGACGGTCCGATTATCTTTAAACCTTCAGCTTCAAAATAATCAACTATTCCCGAAGACAGCGGAGTTTCAGGACCGACAAACGTAAAATCTATTTTATTTTTTTTGACAAAATCGGTAAGTTTATTAAAGTCGCTTGCGGAAATATCTGTGATCTCCGCAACCTGAGATATGCCTCCGTTGCCCGGAGCGCAATATATCTTGTCTATTTTAGGGCTTTTTGAAAACTGACTACATATCGCATGTTCTCGTCCACCGGATCCTACAACTAATACTTTCATTTAATCTCCGAATTAAAAATTTTATCTGACAGTCCGCGTCCGCATTGGAAATATATCTACCGAAAAATTCCACCGTCAGCAAAAATAAACGCATTTATCCCCATTTTACAATTTTGTCTAAATAACGCATCTTTTATTTTCGATTTTATTTTCAAGAATTTAAAACGCATATTGCGACACGTTTTTTTTGATTATACAGTTATATCCGGCAAAACTTCTACATAAATAACTTTCAGTTCTATAGTTTAGTTTTTAACAAGCAGAAAGCGCTGTCATTATCTTTTCTTACACAAAATTTTACTTCTGATTAATTTACTAATTTTACAAAATAATAAGATTATTGGCAATTTTCTCAGAAATGACATATAAAAAAGGGTTGTTTTTGTTAATTTTTATACCATTTATTACTCTGTAATAAAGAGGTTAAAGCTTTGTCAAGAGAAAGCAGTGTCTCCCGCAAGCGTTTAAATTCACTGCCGTTTTCGTCAAGCGAAGCTCCCGTCAGCATTGAACGGTTGTGTTTCACGTAATTGTTTTTTTCAACAAAAATTATGTCTGTTCCATCATTTATTAAAGCAAAATGACGCGCCTGTTTATCTAATGCGTTCGTCCCAAGCGCTGAAAAGGGTTTTTGAACTCCCATAAGGTGATATATTGTAGGCAGCAAATCCGCCTGCGAAACGATATAGTCAATTTTTTGAGGTTTTAATATTTTGGGGGCATAAATCACAAAAGGAATCCTAAATCTTTCTCCGACACTGTCATTTCTGCGGAAATATCCCACAACATGATCTGCAATAAAAATAAATATCGTATTGTCAAACCATCCTTCTTTTTTTGCTATATCCATAAGATGTCCTATAGAATAGTCCGAATAGTACAAAGTATTAAGATATTTGTTGCGACTGTTATTGGAAGGATATTTATCAAATTTTTTTACCGTAGGAACAAAGCCTGCATGCGTGGTACCGGTAAATGAAAAAATAAAGAAAGGACGACCTTGCCTCCAATTATTCCCGGCTTTTTTGGCGGCAAAATCAAACAAATCATAATCGTATCCACAGTCTAGATTATACATATAATCCATCAAACGAGGCATATCTTCTTTACCATAACTTTCTTGGAACCGCAGTACATTTTTCGAAAAGGCACAAAGGCGGAATGAATTTCTCATCGCTGACTGCATAAACATCGTACAATATCCTCTTTCGTTGAATACCTCAGACATTAACGATATATTGCTCATGAGTCCAAATCTGTTAAGCCTGTCAACTGCTCCCGGCATCAGAGGAATACCTAAAAAAGACGCCGATATTCCAAATAGGCTTCTCGTTCCGGCAGCATAAGCATTGGTAAAAACTACCCCATTCTTGACTATTTCATCAAAGTTTGGAGTAACGCCGTAATTTTCATCGCCAAAAGAATCAATATAGCGCGGAGTCCAGCTTTCAAGTAACACTATAAAAATATTGTAGTTTTTTACCTTTACCGGATTTTTAATTTGGCGCATTAAAGGATAATTCTTTTTGTCAGGCATGAATTCTCTGTCGCTTAAAAGAAGCTTTTGGACATTTTCAATTGCCTCACCCTGAGGGTACTTATTTATCGATGCATCGGTTTTATATTTCAAAGTGTGAATCTGTGTAAATGCCCCGTTTAAAATGAGTTGTACGCTTTTAAGATTTTTTATCAGACCGTAAGCATTATCTAAGTTTACAGGTCTCCCCCTGGAAAGCCCCCCTCTTATACCTACAGCAACAAAACAAATAACACTCAGAAAAACAATAATACTTTTTAGCAAACTTACAGGCTGCGGATTAAATTTTCTATCGATGTATCTAAAAATTTTTACAGTTCCAAGTACAACAATAGAGAAGACCAAAAATAAAACCCACCAATAATATTGTAAAGAATATTTAATAATGAATTTTTTATCTCCAAGCGCTGTAATAATTTCTTCCGTCATATGGCGGTTAACTTCAGGAAAATAAAAAAAGTCGCCACTTAAAACAAGTATCATCGCGGTTACGGAAAAACTCATCAATAAAGTACAAATTTTAAAAAATTTAGCAGATTTTTGCGTAACCAGAATTAAATTCATCAAAGGAATAAACAAAAAAATAATAAAAGCTCCCAAAAACATGCTTATTACTGAAATATCAAAACGCAGTCCATAAAAAAACGATGCGATTGTATCCTGCAGAGATAGTCCGGAAAAAGTATCAGAATATACGACACGAAACAACAAACGAAATAAAGAAAATATTATTATAGACGATAAAAAATAAAACAACGATATGCGTACTTTAAGGTTTATATCTCGATAGTACTGCCTTAAAAAGATTTTTTTTATTTTATTCATATAAAGAATCAAACATTTTTTCAATTTGAATTTTCAAAAGTCTGCCGCGGCGCTGCAGTTTTGTCATCCGCATATTTTAAATTTTTTATTATTGTAATAAAACTGTTGGCTCTGTTGGCTGCTTTAATAGCATTATTCATCTAATACATATTTCCGCAAATATATAAACGCAGTTCTACAGCCCCGACTTTTTACGCACATTTCCTGATCGCGGCATACGTACGGCAAATACTATAGAACAGTAAATCTGCTTATGTTTGCAATTTAATAATGAGAAGAGTCGATTTATTGACGATATTTTTTACTATTTCACAAAATCAACGGCGTTTTGGAAAATGATTTTTCCCCAACCGTATTCGCCGCTAATGCTCTTTCTGGCAGGATGCTGTAAAGCAAAAACATATCTCTCCGGATGAGGCATGAGTCCGAAAACGTTTCCCTTCGTATTGCATATTCCGGCTATCTGCTCTACAGAACCGTTAGGATCTAAAGGATATTCCGGTTTGCCACCATCTTTTGAAGAGTACCTAAAAACAATTTGGTTGTTTTTATTTAAACTGTATAAAAGTTTCTCATCGTTTGGAATAAACTTTCCCTCGCCATGAGCCACAGGCAGACTGATGACGTCAGGCAGATTGTTTGTCCAAATACAATTAGATTCATTTTGAATTTTCTTTTCAGTTTTTAAATAAACCCATCGGCATTCAAATTTATCCGAGTCATTATAAGAAAGTGTAGAAATCTGTTCAAAAATTTCAGGATCAGGAAGTAATCCCATCTTAACCAAAACCTGAAAACCGTTGCATATTCCGATAATCGGTCTGCCGCTTAAGGCAAACTTTTTAATTTTATCGCCAAGTTTATTTTTGATCTCGTTTGATAGTATTTTGCCAGACGCTATATCGTCGCCGTAAGAAAATCCGCCGGGAAAAGCCAAAATATCATATTCAAGAATTTTATCTTTTTTTTCAATAAGAGCGTTAATATGTATGCGCTCAGCAACAGCTCCGGACAATTCAAAAGCAGCCTGCGTTTCACAATCACAATTTGTACCCGCAGTTCTTAAAATTAGCACCTTGACCTTTTTCATATTTTACCCTGATATAAATTAAATATTCCCAATACGCGTTATTTGCCGAGTTATCCTTCTGCCCTCGAGAGAGAAATAACAAGAGAGTCCCGTTGCCGCCACGAATCCTCTGATAAACTACATCTTGCCTCTTGAGGCTTCTATACTTGCGGCGATATCCGAACGGGCATAATCTAAATAATTAAAAGAAAGGTAAAACCCTTTTCATTTTTTGCTCTCGCTAAATGCATTCTGACGTTTAAAAACTCAGTATTCAGTGCAGCAAATAGCTATAAACAGCAATGAATAAAGTTCAGAGTTAAAGAGCGATATCCGCCTACCGACCAAAACAAAAAATCACCAATTGATAGTGCTACGCCAAGAATTCAAAAGAACTCCCACATCTTCCCGTATCTCTATTTTATTTTTTTCGCTTTCAAAAACTACATTTTTATCATCCTTCACACACCCAACCTCAGCAAAGGCAGCGCCTTTTAATATCTCTTTAAACCTATCTTCATTTTCAGGTTTTACTTCAACAACAAACCTGCCGTTAGATTCTGAAAATAGTATTTCAGCTGCAGTCAAGTCCGCTCTTTGCGATTTCGCTCTAGCAATCTTAACAGCATCTATATTTACTTTTACGCCTTTTCCCGCCGCAAAAGCCATCTCGCTTATTGCAACTGCAAGTCCGCCTTCCGAACAGTCATGACAGGCTTCCACTAAACTTTCATTTACCGTCTGATAGATTTTTTTCATTATATCTCTAGATTCTTCCGGATACACGTCAGGCGCTATTCCATCTTTAATACCCTTTATCTTAGCAAGAACAGAACCGCCTAGTTCGTTTCTTGTAGTTCCGAGAACAAATATTTTATCCCCGTCATTTTTTAAAGGCATCGTAACAGTATTTGCGATATTTTCAATAACGCCCATTGCAGATATCAAAAGGGCGGGAGGTATCGAATATCTTTTTCCGCCTATAGAATACTCATTGTGTAAACTATCTTTTCCCGATATAAAAGGAACACCAAAAGCTTTTGACATATCATAACAAGCGTTTGCAGCGCGTACCAAACTTCCTAAAATTTCAGGATTATCGGGATTTCCCCAGCAAAAATTATCCAGCACCGACATTTTTTCGATACTGGCTCCGACAGCAACCGCATTTCTCAAAGCTTCTTCTATTGCGGACGCCGCCATTTTATAAGTATTTATTTTCCCGTACTGCGGATTTAAACCGTTAGACAAAACAATGCCTTTTTTTGTACCTTTGACAACAGTATAGGGAAAAATAACGGAAGCGTCGCCTGGACCTGATATTTCAACATTATTTCCCTGCAACGGTTTTATAACAGTCTGTCCCTGCACCTCATGATCGTACTGTCTCACAATCCATTCTTTGGAACAAACATTCAAATCCGAAAGCGAAGCTTTTAAAGCTCTTGAAATTTCGGAAGAATCCATTTCAACCGATTTTTGTATTTTTTCTTCTTTTATTTTATAAACTGCAGGTCTTGTGGGTTTGGGAACTCCATTATGAAGAAACTCCATATTCATACTCGCCACAACATTACCGCCATACATAAGAGTAAGTTTTTTATCGGCAGTAAATTCTCCAATAAAAACAGCTTCTACATTTTCTTTTTCAAACACTTCAATGATTTTCTCTTTATTTTCCGGAAGAACCGCAAAAACCATTCTCTCCTGCGCTTCCGATATCCATATTTCCCACGGACAGAGTCCATCGTATTTTAACGGAACTTTATCAAGATAAACAACAGCGCCCGTTTCTTCGCCTAGTTCCCCTACAGCGCTGGACAAACCGCCCGCTCCGCAATCGGTAACTGCTCTATAAAGGTTTAAATCTCTCGCTTTAATCATCGTATCTAAGACCTTTTTTTCAATTATGGGATTCCCTATCTGAACGGCATTTACGTCCGATTCCTGATCGAGCTGCACTGAAGAAAACGTTGCTCCGTGTATTCCATCCCTGCCTGTTCTTCCGCCGACAACTAAAATCAAGTCGCCGGAATTGACTTTCTTTTCTATTTTATCTTTCGGGATTATTCCCATAGTTCCACAGTAAACAAGCGGATTTGCCATATAGCCGTCGTCAAAACAAACCATTCCGTTTACCGTAGGGATACCCATTCTATTCCCATAGTCTCTGACGCCCGACACAACGCCTTTAGCTATTCTTTTTGGATGATGCATTCCTTCCGGCACTTTTGAAGATTCCGTATTCGGATTCCCAAAACAAAACACATCTGTATTAGCTAAAGGTTTCGCTCCGAGACCGACTCCAAGTATATCTCTTATAACACCGCCAATACCCGTCGCAGAACCGCCGTACGGTTCAAGAGCTGACGGATGATTATGCGTCTCAACTTTAAAGGCAACACCGTTTTCAGAATCAAATTCAATAACCCCCGCGTTATCTTTAAAAACAGATAAACACCACTCTTTATTTAACTCAACCGTAGCCTTAAAAACAGTTTCCTTGAGCAGGTTATTATACGTCCTCTCCGTCTTTTTACCGTCTTCTTTTTCTTCGGTATATTCTATTATTCCCGTCAGCGTTTTATGCTTGCAGTGTTCGCTCCACGTTTGAGCTATGGTTTCGATCTCAATATCGGTAGGATTTCTTTTAAATTTTTCAAAATATTTTTGAACCGCTTTCATCTCTTCAAGCGACAGAGAAAGAACATTTTTCCTGCTTAATTCAACCAGCTGTTCATCGGATAGATTTAAGATTTCAATAATTTTACAACCTGTTGTATTTTTCATTTATTGCGCAATATACTCCTGTACTAACGTATTTGCCAGCAATTTTGTAGCTACATCGCTTAAAACTATTTGCGAAACTTTACCATACAGATAATATTTATGTCCCGTTTTAACTTTGATTTCTTTCAAAATTCCTAAATCCTTTACGGCTTTTACCACGCTTTCAGACACCGTATCGGTAACGCCTTTTCTGTACCAAACTTCTATGACAGAAAAAGGAGATCCGATTTTTCCACCTTCTCCTTTGCTCTGCTTTTCAGAACGACAAATATAAGTCTCAATTATTTTATCGCTCAACAGTTCCGAAGCTATTGTTTCAGCTTCGGCAGAAGTTATGTCACCGTCAATAACATACAGCGGAGAATACTCAACTTTTGTTATGTCTTTAACGCCGATGCCCAAAATGTCGGATAAGACATGCTCTCCGTGCGAATTTTTAAAACCTTTTTTTGTATAAATCTCTATATAAAACATCAGAAATTTACCCCTGCCAGCTTTTCATACGCGCCGATATATTTTTTCATGGTTCTTTCAATAATGTCTTTTGGGAGTTCCGGAGCCGGAGACGATTTATTCCATTTTATTCGTTCAAGATAATCTCTCACATACTGTTTATCTAAACTATCCTGCGCTTTTCCCTCTTCATATTTATCGATTTCCCAAAACCTTGACGAATCGGGAGTAAAAACCTCATCTATCAATATCAACTGGTTATCGTAAAAACCGAATTCTAGTTTCGTATCCGCAAGTATTATGCCTTTCGAAAAGGAATATCCGCTCACTTTTTTATATAGCTCAAGCGATACTTTCCTCAAACTTTCGGCACTATCTTTTCCCACTCTTTTTACCGTCTCTTCAAAAGAAATATTTTCGTCATGCTTCCCGCCTTCTTCTTTGCTCGACGGGGTAAAAACAGCCTCCGGCAGTCTTGAAGATTCTTTAAGTCCGGCGGGCAGTTTTACGCCGCATACAGTTTGAAACTTCTGATACTCCTTCCATCCCGAACCCGCAAGATATCCTCTGACTATGCACTCTATATCGACTCTGTTCGCTTTCTTTACTATCATCGATCTGTCGCGCAAATATTCATACTGCTTAAGTGCTGTGGGAAAATTTTCAAAATTTCCAGTAATAATATGGTTTGGAACTATGTCTTTAATAAAATCAAACCAGAACATTGAAAGCTTGTGAAGGACCTTGCCTTTATCCGGAATTATTGTCGGAATAACATAATCAAAAGCCGATATTCTATCGGAAGCAACTATTAAATAGTTTTGTCCTAAATCATAGACATTTCTAACCTTGCCTTTATGTACCAAAGGAAGATTTATGCTGTCTTCTTTACCGCTCATTTTAATTTCCTTTTGACTAATTTAATTCTGAATTCTGGAAACTGACGTCGAGCTAAACTGTTAAACCGCTCTAACTCTTCAGCTTCATGCTTTCAATCGCTTCCATGACAACCATTCTTTACCTTTTTAATAACACGCCCTTGTTTTTATCTCACAGGCAATTTCTCTGACCACTTTCTGCCGTTTGCGCATATTCCTCACCTATATTCTCTTTCCGACTCATTTTCTTGAAAACATCTCTCAAGCTTCTGCGTCCTTTTTTTACCCGCTTTGGCATTACCAGCAGCAACACTCGCAGACAGCGCGCCATATATCTTAATTCTTGTATTGTTTATACAACGTCGCTGAAAAATTT
Organism: Candidatus Endomicrobiellum agilis; assembly: GCF_020328115.1. NCBI lineage: Bacteria > Pseudomonadati > Elusimicrobiota > Endomicrobiia > Endomicrobiales > Endomicrobiaceae > Candidatus Endomicrobiellum > Candidatus Endomicrobiellum agilis. The sequence continues at coordinate 195,251 of NZ_JAIXMW010000002.1, read as the reverse complement.
CTCGATTGGAAAATACATTCTCTTCTCTGCTGCGCTCTTTGCTTATGTATCTATGTTTCTTTTTGCTTTTCTATCTCTAAAAGCACTTCATACTTCTGCAATTTAGACATTTTTTTCTATCACAACTTATTTTATCATTTTTTATCCATTTTCTCAATAAAAATAATGCCTTTTTACACTCCCGTTTAGGAAAGAACGTATTTTAGAATCAAATCGCCGCCCAAACCTCATTTTTAAACGACAACGACTTCTTTTGACTTACATTTTTCTTCTTCGATTCAAAGACTGCCATTAACTGAATAAGACGGGCAGATACGTCCGTCAATACACATGAAAATTTTTAAAATCCCATGTTCTATTCTGCAGAGCGCAATATATATATCTTTTTCAATCAATATTTGATAAAGTATATACTATGAAACTATGTAAGTTCCCTAAAAAAAGCAAAGAACAAATCTATAAAACCTTTACAGATAAACAAAATAAACTTCAAACAAAAAAGTTTGCTCATATCCCGTTCAATAAACGTATTATTTTTGCTCCGCACTGCATGAGGAATATGGCAGTTTGCACTGCCATTGAAAAAGATAGCTACTATACTTGCGCAGAGTGCGGCAGATGTAAAATAAATAACATAGCCAAACTCGCAAGAGAATTAAATTATCAGGCTTTATATGTCGTAAAAGGCGGCAGAGCGATTGAAAAAATCATAAGAGATGAAAAACCAGAAGCTATAGTCGGCATTGCCTGCTTTTTTGAAGGATATCAAGCGTTTAAAATATTAAAAGACGAAAATATAGCAGTTCAGTTTGTGTCGCTTACAAAAGACGGCTGCACTACTACAGATACAGACCTAATAGAAGTTGAAAAAGTATTGAAATACACTGCTTACGCTGAATCAAATTCGTGACGATAAACTTGAGCATATGCCGATACTCAATATAACTTGATATCTGCAGCGTCTTTCAACTTGATAACAGAATATGTAAGAATGCCAAATTAAGTTTGTCCATTACGCAAGTTCTGTTCTAAAAGTATAAATAAAAAAGGAGTCTTAATACAAAAGAACATGAAAAACAATGACAACATTAAAATTCAATGAATTAAATCTATCAAACGAAATACTTAAAGCAGTTGAAAATCTGGGGTTTGAAGAGGCTACGCCTATTCAAAGTCTATCAATTCCTAAAATGATGGCCGGCATAGATATTGTAGGACAGTCTCAAACGGGTACGGGAAAAACAGCAGCTTTTGGCATTCCCATCTTAGAAAAAACCAATGCAAAAAACAAAGCTGTTCAGTCAATAATTCTATGTCCTACTAGAGAGCTTGCAATACAGGTTGCGGAAGAATTAAAGCTTTTCTCAAAGTACAAAAAAGGCATCAGCATAGTGCCGGTTTACGGCGGACAGCCTATTCAAAGACAGATGACAGCTCTTTCAAAAGGAGCGCAGATTGTTATAGGAACACCCGGCAGAGTCATAGACCATCTGGAACGCAAAACGTTAAAACTTGACACTGTTTCAACCATAGTATTAGATGAAGCCGATGAAATGCTTGATATGGGTTTTAGAGACGACATAGAATTAATTCTCGACAGCACTCCCGAAGAAAAACAAACCGTCTTCTTTTCAGCCACAATGCCGAAAGAATTTTTGTCTCTTACTAGAAAATATCAGCACCACCCCGAAACCATAAAAGTTGTAAACGAAAAATTAACGGTTCCTCTAATTGAACAATATTACTTTGACATAAGGGAACCCCAAAAGCTCGAAACTCTTACAAGATGCCTCGATATGTACGACCCCAAACTCTCGCTTGTTTTCTGCAATACCAAGAAAAGAGTCGATGACGTTACCTCTTCTCTTCAGGCAAGAGGCTATTCCGCCGACGCAATTCACGGCGATATGAATCAGTCTCAAAGGGACAGAGTAATGGCAAAATTCAGAAGCGGCTCAATAGAACTTCTCATAGCCACCGATATCGCGGCAAGAGGCATAGACGTTGACAACATAGATATGGTTTTTAATTTTGACATTCCAAAAGATGACGAAGATTACGTGCATAGAATCGGAAGAACTGGAAGAGCCGGAAAAACGGGCAAAGCGTACAGTTTTGTTTCAGGGAAAGACATTTATAAGTTAAGAGATATCCAGAGGTACACAAAAGCAAATATCAAAAGAATACAAGTTCCTTCTCTCGCCGATGTTGAAAACGTAAAAGCAACACTGATGCTTGATAAAGTGAAAGAAGTTTTAAAAGAAAAATACGTAGAAAAATACATTAGAATGGCAGAATCCTTAATTTCAGATGAAATTACTTCTTTAGACGTTGCGGCAGCACTTTTAAAAATGATGTCCACATCAGAAAAGAAAGAGCAGGAACAAAAAAGCGATATCATGGAAAATACAAATAAGCACAACGTGGCAAGATTGTTTATTAATATAGGTAAAAAAAACAATGTAAGAGCCGGAGATTTTGTCGGCGCTATTGCAGGCGAAACCGGAATAAACGGCAATCTGATAGGCAACATTAAAATCTTAGATGCATTTTCATTTGTAGAGGTTCCGCAGGAATACGCTGCCGATATAATCAACGCTTTGCATTCAAGCAATATCAAGGGAAAAAGGGTCTCCGTCGAAATTGCAAAAGGAAACGGACCCGCAAGCGATAAAATAAATTTTAAACACTTTTCAAAAAATAAAAGATAGGACACATTCACAGGTAAGAGGTGCAATATGCCGTTATTTGAATTTATATGTAAAAAATGCAATGAAAAATTTGAGACGCTTGTCTTCGGCGACGAAAATACAGAATGCCCTAAATGTAAGAGCAGCAAAGTTATAAAACAATTTTCAAGCTTTGCTCCGCCGACGTCTTATTCAAGCCGTAATTCCACAGATTCCCGTTCATCTGCTCCCGTCTGTAAGCATAAATGCCATTGCGGCTGTCATTGAGAAAAGAAAAATTCATATGCAAAAACTGAATTTTCAAACACTAGTAATTTTTTCTTTAGGACTGATAACCGGAATTCTTATAAGATTTTCATTTACAACTCTCTTAGCTATGCTGCTTGCTGCTATTTCAGTATTTATCTATACGCTGCAGGACGCCAAAGAACTAAAGCAAAATCAGGACAGATATTTTGCAATCATATCCTCGCTTCTATATCTTGCGGCTTTGCTGCTTTCGGTTTATTTAACGGCAGCTCTCATTTTATTTGTCAGTTATGAATTCTGCCAAAGAAGAAACTCTAAAACTATAATCTTGCGACTACTTCCTTTTATTCTCATCACACTGTTTTCACTCATTATACACAATCATTGATATTAACAGACGGCTGTGTTATACTATATTTGCAGCCAGTCGGCAAAAGCAGTCGCAAATATCAGAATTTTTTAACGTAAAAACTCATCCTTCAAAAATCATTCAAGAGCGCCCAAAGGAAAAATATTATTACAAAAAGTTGCAAAGAATCAGCTATGCAGCCGTTTTTCAAAATAATTTAGAAACTGCTTTGCGTTCAGCCGGTCTGAAAACCTTATAAACTAAATATACCGCGCCATTATGAATTATTTAAAAGAAGACACCATCGCCGCATTATCAACTGCCGCTGGAAAATCCGCAATTGCAGTCATACGATTGTCGGGAGAAACTTCATTTCAGATTATAAACAAAATATTTAAAACCCGTTCTAAACAGGAACAACAGGTTAAGTACGGACATATTGTAGACGGAACAGAAAAAAAAGACGAGGCGCTTTGCACCTTTTTTAAAGCGCCGCACACATACACCGGCGAGAATTTAGTAGAAATCACAGTGCATGGGAATCCCGTAATAATAAACGAAGTTTTAAATCTTTTATATAAAAACGGCGCAAGACCCGCAGAACCCGGCGAGTTCACTTACAGAGCATTTTTAAACGGCAAAATGGATCTTGCAAAAGCGGAAGCCGTCTGCGCTCTCATAACAAGCAAAACAGAAATGTCTGCAAAAGCTGCTTTAAACAGTCTTTCGGGAGAATTCTCTTCAAGAATAAAAAATATCAGAGACGCTATTACAAATCTTATTGCATTTATGGAAGTAAATTTGGATCATCCAGATGAAGATATTATGTTTTTATCGCGCGATGAAAAGCTTTTAAGACTTGATTCTTACATAAAAGATGTACAGAATCTTTTAAATTCTTATAAAACGGGCAAAATCTTACAGCAAGGAATAAAAATCGCTATTATAGGCAAACCAAACGCCGGCAAATCGTCGTTGCTTAACACAATTTTAGGCGAAAATAGAGCGATTGTCACAGATATTGCGGGAACCACAACAGACACAATAGAAGAAACCATAGACTACCGCGGCATTCCGCTTGTAATCACAGATACTGCGGGTATCAGAGATCACACTGAAAGTCCAATAGAACTTTTAGGACAGGAAAAAACCAAAGAAACTGTTGACAAAACCGACATATTAATATGGGTGCTTGACGCTTCTTCGGAGCTTGACCGGGACGACGCCAAAATAGCAGACTTTTTAAAAAAATCTGATTTGAATATACCCATTATATACGCATTAAACAAAAGCGACTTACCTCCCATCCTTTTATCTTCCCCTTTAGAGAAAGAGTGCAAAACAGAGATAAAAATCTCTGCCAAAACAGGAGCTGGCATTCCGGATCTATTAAACGAAATTACAAAAACTGCTGGCGTTTTAGACTCTAAAAACGATTATTTAATGATAAATTCCCGACACTTCATGCTGCTGCAAAACACTTTAGAGTCTTTAATAAGGACAAAACTTGCATTAGCCACAAAAGATGCCGACGAAATTGCTTGTTTTGAAGTCGTAACCGCTCAAACGGCATTAAACGAAATTTTAGGAATAAATGTGAAACAGGATATTTTAGATACGATTTTTTCCACTTTTTGCATAGGGAAATAAGCAGCCTTCCTTCTCTTTCTTATAAAAAAGATAATATATGCCAGCATTTTCATTTCATATAAAACTTGCTATAATGCCAAGAATAAACATTTCAGGCATAGGAAATATAAATGACGATAATTTTTCAAATATTAGGCATTACAATAGGGCTTGGTTTTTTAATTTTTATACACGAGTTGGGACATTTTACTGCCGCAAAAATGTGTAAAGTTCGGATATTGACTTTTGCTTTCGGCTTCGGTCCGGATTTAATTAAATACATTCACAAAGGCACAAAATACTGTATAAAAGCTATTCCTTTTGGCGGATTTGTTGCAATGGCAGGAGAAAACCCCGAAGAAGCCACAGGCGGCGACGGAGAATATCTATCTCTTAAGTGGTATAAAAAAATATGGATATCTTTTGCAGGTCCTTTTCTAAATTATGTCCTGGCCGTTTTTATGTTTACTCTTGTTTTTAATATATGGGGAGCGGTAAAAACGCCCATGGATTCTTCTATAGGCGCTGTCATCAAAAACCACCCCGCCGCAATCGCGGGACTTATGCCCGGAGATAAAATAAAATCAATAGACGGAGTTAATATAAATACATGGAACGACTTAAATGACAATTTGAAGGATAAAGCGGATAAACAAATCTCTTTTGTAATAGAAAGAGAGAACCATTCTTTTGAATTAAGCATGACTGCCACAAAAAATCCGATAACAGGAGTGGCAACAATAGGCATAAGCCCAGTAAAAACAAAAGTAGGATTTTTTAAATCAATACACATAGGAATTGAAACTTCAATAGTCCAGACGATCATGCCTGTTGTGTATCTCACAGGTAAAATTAAGTCTCTGGAAAAGCCTGATATTTCCGGACCCATAGGTATTATACAGATAATAGCAAATACCACAAAATCAGGAATGCAGGACTATTTAAAATTGATTGCGGTTATATCAATTGCCTTGGGATTATTCAATCTTTTTCCCATTCCTATGGTTGACGGTGGGATGATATTATTATTCCTTGTCGAGGGAATCATCAGAAAACAAATAAGCCCAAAAGTCGTTCAAGTCTATAATACAATAGGACTGGTCATTATAATAGGCATTCTCATTTTTGCAACATACAGCGATATTTTGAGGTTAGGCATAGGCAAACTATTTGCTAAGTAACCAGTCCAGCAGCACATTTATTTTGCACTACATCCATTTTGGGATACGTCGCACCATAAAAAACTTTCAAGAGTTTACGGACAAAACCTTGCATGAGAACAATTCTCCAAATTTTTTGATAAAAAGAAAAAAAAGCTTGTGTTTTGATTTTAAGCAGAATATCCGCAGGAAAATATATGCGTCAAAAATATGGACAGAATTTTTTAATCGACAATAACATAGCAAATAATATTATTAAAGCTGCAAATCTAGAGAAGCACGACGAAGTCTTGGAGATAGGTTCGGGCAAAGGCGTTTTAACAAAGATTATACAACCGCAGGTCAAAAATTTAGTTGCTATTGAAGCGGACGAGATACTGTCTCAACGACTAAATCATTATTTTTCTTTTCACGGCGCCAAAAACATCAAAATTATAAATATGGATTTTCTTAGATACGATATTCCAAACACTGAACTCAAGGTTATTTCTAATCTCCCATACAACGTCGGCACAGCGATAATTCAAAAAATTTTGCCTTTAAAAAATTGGACTATTGCCGTTTTTATGCTCCAAAAAGAAGTTACGCAGCGCCTTGCCGCAAGTCCAGATAGTAAAGCTTACGGTTACATTTCAATATTTACCTCATACTACGCCGACTGCAAGATTCTATTTGACGTTTCGCCAAGATGTTTCAATCCGACGCCGAAGGTTATTTCTTCCGTTATGAAACTCATAAATAAGACGCAAAAACCGCCGGATCCCATTTTTTTTGATTTTATAAAACACGCTTTCAGCATGCGAAGAAAAACAATTCTAAACTGTTTAAGCTCATTTAAAGATTTAGAAAGGAACAAAGCCGCCCGAATCCTTGACAACTGCGCTTTAGATCCGTTTTTAAGACCCGACAAACTTTCAATCTCAGACTTTTTACTTTTGACAGACGAAATTAGAAAATATATAATTTGCAGTACATAAAACTTCTTTTTTTCAATCAAAAAAAACACTTAGTTTGTTTCTGATATCAATTAAATCATTCACAGTTGTGGATAACTTGGGGATTATATGAGCATTTCTGTCTCTGATTTGTGGCAAAAGGTTACAGATAATATTAAATTGTCCGTAACCGCAGAAATCTATAATTTATGGATTTCACCGGTAAAACCTTTGACTTTTGAAAACAATATCTTTACTTTAGAAGTACCAAATACTTATTTTTCGCAGTGGATAGTAAATAACCAGCAAAAAAATATTGAGCAGACTTTGTCCGATTCCTGCGGACAACGAATAGCTTTAGCGTTAAAACCGCAGCAGAGTACATCTGAAATAATAAAAAAAGCTGAAGACGCACCTAACCACACAGATATCCCGGCGCAGACAATGCAAAAAGATCAGGTGAATCCCAAATATGTTTTTTCCAGTTTTGTTGTCGGCACTTCAAACAGATTTGCGCACGGATGCTCCGAAGCGGTAGCAAAAAATCCGAGTAAACAGTTCAACCCTTTGTTTCTTTACAGCGGAGTAGGGCTTGGTAAAACGCATCTGCTAAACGCCATAGGCAACCACATAAAACAATCGACGACGCAATTAAAAGTTCTTTATGTCACCTGTGAAAAATTTGTCACAGAATTTATAGAATCAATCCGATTCAACAAAATATCACTTTTCAAGAGCAAATACAGAAGTTTAGATTGTCTTTTAATAGACGATATACAATTTCTGATAGGCAAAGAAAGTTCACAGGAAGAATTCTTTCATATGTTTAACAATCTCTTTAATTTAAAGAAGCAAATTGTTATTTCTTCCGACAGACCGCCTAAAAAGCTTAAAAACGTTGAAGAAAGACTTGTTTCAAGATTTGAATGGGGCGTTATAGCAGATATACAACCTCCCGATTTAGAAACAAGGGTTGCAATCTTACGTAAGAAAGCCGAAGAAGAAAAAATACATATCCCCGACGACATCATTTTACATATAGCGACACAGGTTAGATCAAATATAAGGCAGCTTGAAGGATCGCTTTTAAGAATAGCCGCTTTCTCAACTTTTACAGGTACGGCTTTAACTATAGATTTGGTAAAAAAAATGCTCAAAGACATCATTAAAATAGACGACTCCTCGCATATAACGATAAAAAATATTCAAAAAGCAGTTTCCGACAATTTCAATATAGACATAAAAGATATGAAATCAAAACGCAGGACAGACACCGTTACACTGCCAAGACAAATCGCAATGTATCTCTCAAGGACTCTAAATGACGAGTTTTCAACTGACGCCATAGGCGAAGCCTTCGGAGGGAGAAATCACTCAACCGTTATGTACTCCTATAATAAGATAAAAGAAAAGATGGATTCGGATCCATATTTTAACGCCAAAATCAATGAAATCGTCAAAAAAATACGCAGCATAGAATAACAATACATTTCGCATAACATAAAAAAAACTGATATAATATTAAAATAAGATAATAACTCTAATAACTTCTTTATTCTATCAACATAATTATCATTATTAACTCCTTACAAATTTTGTTTGATAAATATACTTTTTTAGCTCTAATAAAAAGTTATTGACAATATAAAGAGCATTGTTGTTATTAATACTTCTTTAAAAGATTCAGAAAAAAACAAATAGAAATAAATTGTGGAAAAGAAGAGAGGAAAATAGAAAATAAATGAAGGTAATCTGTGGAAAAGAAGAATTGATAAAAGGAATTCAGATAATATCTCCAGCGCCTTCATCTAAAAATACGCTTCCCGTACTGTCAAATTTCCTATTTGAAACTAAAGGCAATAAAATAAAACTTTCATCCACAGACCTTGAGGTAGCAATAAGTTGCTATGTCAAAGGGGAAATAATAAAGGAAGGCGAGATTACAATACCCGCTAAAAGGTTTTCAGATATTGTAAAGGAACTTTCTAGCGATAACGAAATAGAAATCAGAGCCGATGAAGCGAACCATATAGATATAATATCGGGAAGATCAAAATTCAATCTTATGGGAATTTCAAAAACGGAATATCCTGTGATACCGGAATCTCCAAAAGAGAGCAGTTTCACAGTTAAAAAAGAAATATTTGCCTCAATGCTTAAAAAGACTATCTTTGCAGCATCAAGAGACTCTCAAAGATATGTTCTAAACGGCGTTTATTTTATAGTGAAAGATAGTCAGCTTAAGATGGTTGCTACGGACGGCAGACGACTCGCTTATATTAAGACGATTGATATAATACAGTCAGGAATAGAAGGAAAAGCTATAGTTCCGACAAAAGCGATAGGCAATATGTTAAGACTGCTTTCCTCGGATTTAAAGTCTGAAAATATACAGGTTGGTATCACCAATAACCGGATTTCAGTGGAAATCGATGATGTAACCCTGCTTTCAACGCTTGTGGAAGGACTATTTCCAAACTATGAGCAGGTCATACCTAAAAAGCCTAAATTGAAAGTGAAATTGGATGTGAAGAATACTCTTGCTGCAGTTAGACAAATGGCTCTTCTAGTTGATAATCCTATCTCATCAGACGTATCTTCGTCAATAAAGTTTTATTTTAGCCCGAATCTTTTGAGAATCTCAGCTTCGGCGGCGGGAATCGGCTCAGGTGAAACTGAGCTTGAAATCGAATATAAAAACGAGGTGGCAGAGATTAATTTTGACCCTAAGTTCATTAAGGAAGTTTTACAGAATATCGATGAAGATTTTTTAATATTTGAATTTACCGATTCTCTTAATCCTGCATTAATGTCTCCGGAAAAACATAAAGATTATCTTTGTGTCGTAATGCCGATGAGAGCGTAATTGTGTCTTGGACTCGAGCTGAAGAAATAATTGGCTTATTAAAAAAGCAGCTTGGATTGGACGAAGATTTTTTTGTTATAAGAAGAATCTGGGAGAAAGAAGTCGGTATAAGCGGCGTTGAAATAAGTGGGTATAAAGATGGCACGATTTTTGCGCAGACACGGAGTTCAACTGCAAATTTTGAACTTACAACTCGCAAAAAGGAGATAATAAAAAAGTTAAACCAATATGTCGGTAGTTCGAAAATAAAAAACATAAAAGTGGAAATAAGATAACATATTTTGAACCTTTTAGATTAAAAAGTTGAGTATTGGCAAGAGGATTTTTCATGATAAACGAGAGAATAAAAAACGAAAGTTCTAAAAAAGATAGTTACAACGCATCTAATATTCAAATTCTTGAAGGGTTAGAAGCTGTGCGTAAAAGACCTGCTATGTATATCGGTTCCACCGGCAGTCAAGGATTTCATCATCTGGTTTATGAAGTTGTGGACAATTCAATAGACGAAGTTCTTGCAGGGTATTGTAAAAATATTGACGTTACCATTCATTCCGATAATTCTATAACGGTTTTAGATGACGGGCGAGGAATCCCTGTGGATCCGCATCCCGATCCAAAATTTAAAGGCGCGTCGGCTTTAGAGATAGTACTTACCAAACTGCATGCAGGCGGTAAATTTGACAAAAATTCATATAAAGTTTCGGGCGGTCTTCACGGCGTAGGTGTATCTTGTGTGAATGCGTTAAGCGATCTACTTGAAGTTGAAATCTATCGTGACGGGAAAGTTTATAAGCAGAGTTATTCAAAAGGTAAACCTTTAGGGCGTGTTAAAGAGGCCGGCGCAACTGACGAGAGAGGGACTAAAATTACGTTTCATCCTGATCCGGAAATTTTTCCAGTAGTTGCGTATTCATTTGATATTCTTACAAATAGGTTGAGAGAACTGGCGTTTTTAAATGCAGGCACCCATATCAGAATTGCGGATGAGAGGGACGATAAAGAGCATATTTTTAACTATGACGGCGGTATAAAAACTTTTGTACAGTATCTGAATACAAATAAAAATGTTATTAACAAAGAACCTATTTATTTTATGAGAGAAAAAGACGGCGTAAATGTGGAAGCTGCGATGCAGTACAACGATTCTTACAACGAACATATTTTTACTTTTGTAAATAACATCAATACTGTAGAGGGCGGAACTCATTTGTCAGGATTTCGTTCTGCTTTAACAAGATCAGTTAATGAATATATTAAGAAAAACGAAGTTTCAAAAACCAAAGATTTAAAACTTTCGGGTGAAGATGTCCGCGAAGGACTCACTGCTGTTATTTCGATTAAAGTTCCCAATCCTCAGTTTGAAGGTCAAACTAAAACAAAATTGGGGAACTCTGAAGTTGAAGGCATAACGCAGTCCGTCGTCTGCGATGCGCTCGCAACTTTTTTAGAGGAAAATCCGGGTATTGCAAACCAGATTTTGGATAAGGCGATTAACGCTGCGGAAGCGAGAGAAGCCGCAAGAAAAGCAAGGGAACTTACAAGAAGAAAGGGTGCGCTTGATTCGGCGTCCCTTCCCGGAAAACTTGCAGATTGTTCGGAAAGAGATCCGCAAAAAACCGAACTGTTTATCGTCGAAGGAGATTCTGCGGGCGGTTCCGCAAAACAGGGCAGAGATAGATCGTTTCAGGCTATACTTCCTTTAAAAGGTAAGATTTTAAATGTAGAAAAATCTCGTCTTACGAAAATGCTTACCAACGATGAAATAAGGACGCTCATCACGGCTATAGGCGCGGGTATAGGTAAAGAAGAACAGGATTTTAATATTGATAAGGTCCGGTATCATAAAATTATTATCATGACCGATGCCGATGTTGACGGCGCTCATATAAGAACGCTGTTGCTCACGTTTTTTTACAGGCAGATGCCGCAGCTTTTAAATAGGGGTTACATATATATAGCACAGCCGCCTCTTTATAAAGTTAAAAAGAATAAAAAAGAGATGTATTTAGACTCAGAAGAAGAACTTGATAACTTCTTATTTCGTCAGGCGCTTGACGGACTGTCAATGTCGCTTGTACGGGATGGCAAGGAAATAAAAGAAATTAACGATGAAGCGCTGCATAAAATGGTTGCGAGCATAAGCGAACTTGACCTACTGTTAAAAAAGCTGCAGAGGAAAGGAGTTAGCTGGAAAGAGTATCTAAGATTTAAAGAGGAAAGAAAGCTGCCGCTCTATAGGACGGTGAGAGACGGTAATGTGCAGTATATTTATTCTGATAAAGAGTGGAAAGAGTTTAAAGATCAATTACTTGAAAAACGCAGAGAACTTCTTGCTTCGCAGGGGGAGTTTTCTGAAATTACCGAAAATTTTGAATCTGGCGAAGTACCGGAGTATAGGGATTTGTGGGAACTTCCGCGCATAGATAAGCTTGCAAAACAGCTTGAGGGAGAAGGTCTGCATCTTGAACATTACAATGAAACGCAAACGAGGCCGGTTTTCAGACTTTGGAATGCCGAAAAGAAAACCCAAGAAGGCATTTATGAATTGCACTCTACGGCAGAACTTATTGAAACTGTAAAAGAGTTGGGAAATAAAGGCGCTACTATACAAAGATATAAAGGTCTTGGGGAAATGAACCCGGAACAACTGTGGGAAACTACAATGGACATAAAAAACAGAAAACTTTTGCAGGTGACGCTTGAAGACGCTGTTGAAACAGATAGAATATTTACAACTTTGATGGGTGACCAAGTTGAACCAAGAAGAGCGTTTATACAAACGCATGCTCTCGACGTCAGAAATTTGGATATTTGATATCTATAAAAAAATGCGGTTATAAAATTTCAATAGATATTAAAACTGATTATTTTTGTTTTGCATTTCAGAAAAATCAAGAATCCGTGTTTATATTGATTAGGATAATAGAATAAAAAAAACAGAAAATTAGCTGTTGCTGTTCCAGTAAAATCCAAATGATAGATAGTAATATTGCAAGAATGCAGCAGTCGTCTGTGTTGTTGCAGCATGCTTTTGTCTGTTAGTTTTATTGTGAAAATATTTAGGAAGTTTTTATGATAGAAGTAGAGGAATGTTTTATTTGCGGTTGTAAAGAAGTAAGTGCAGAACCTCTTTTGGATAAAGTGTCTCTATCTAAGATTTCTTGTTCTGTATGCGGCATATATAAAGTAAACCAATATCATTTCCCTAATGTAGACGAAATAATTAGAGCTGTTGAACGACAATCCAATAAAAGTTACACCGAAGATGAATGCAATGAGAAAAAGGCTCTGCTAAAATATTATGTTAAATTGAGTGCAAATAAAGACAACTATTCTTACGATTCCAGTAATATTTTTGATATTACAGCCGGGTGGTGCGAGAATATTTTTAACACGCCTTTTCCCACGCCTGTCGAGCAGGTGGGTTATCTGATAATATTTTTAGGGAATATATTGAGATATCCGGGGAAAAAATATGATTGTTTTAAAAGATCAGTATCAACGTTAAATCTGATTTCGGCTACGGCAAGCATAGACGAGCAAAATCTGTTGAAAGTCCGCGAGTATGCGCAAGAACTTGGTTTAATAGAAAAAAGCGAAAGTTATAATAGTCTAACCATAAAAGGCTGGCAGGAATATGAAAAGCTTAAAAAAAGCAGATCGGATTCTAAATTTATTTTTATGGCTATGCAGTTTGACGATGAACAAATAGAGTTTATGAAAAATTTTGTGAGATCCGTTGTTAATAAATTAAAATTTGAACTGTATATATTGCCTGATATTTATACGCAAGAGAACACTATTGACTTGAAATTGAGAAATGCAATACGAGACAGCCGTTTAGTAATATGTGATTTAACACACAGGAATAACGGCGCTTACTTTGAAGCTGGTTTTGCTGAAGGTTTGGGAAAACCAGTCATATATATTTGCGAACAAAGTACTTTTAACGACAAAGAAAAGAAAATTCATTTTGACGTAGAACATCAGGAAATATATAGATGGGAAAGTAAAGACGAAATAAGTGTTAAAAAATTTCAGCAGGATTTAGAAGCAAAAATCAGAGCTGTAGTTGTAAATGGATAGCGGGGTTGTTTTTGACATTGGCATTTTAACTTTCTTTTGTTGTATGATGTCGAGGAGATTAAAATAAAAAGATAGTTAAAATTGATTGGTTATTTTTATTAATATTCCGACGAAACTCATTGAGATGAACATATAGAAAAGATATTGCTGGCAGATAGTTGAAAGATTTAACTTTTATTTGCCGTGTTGAGAAAGCAAAACCCCCGAAGCGATTGGTCTGCGATATTAAGAGCGAGATTATACTCTGTCTTTTCCGTCTGTCTTGAGCAGGTAAACCCGAAGATAGAAGTTAAACAATATAAAGAAAGGTAGTATAAATATGTCAAATGAAAAAGAGATAAAAGACGAACAAGCAATATTGTCGGCAAGCATTGTTCCGCGAAATATTGAAGATGAAATGAAAAACTCTTATATTGATTATGCTATGAGCGTTATTGTTGGAAGAGCGCTGCCTGATGTGCGCGATGGTTTAAAACCGGTTCATAGAAGAATACTTTATGCGATGAAAGAAATGGGATTAAAGCACAATACTGCGTATAAAAAGTCCGCCAGAGTCGTCGGAGACGTGCTGGGCAAATACCATCCCCATGGCGATGCCGCAGTTTATAGCGCTATGGTCAGAATGGTGCAGGACTTCTCTTTAAGATACCCGATGATTGACGGGCAGGGAAACTTTGGAAGCATAGATGGCGATTTTGCCGCTGCTATGCGTTATACCGAAGTGAAAATGGACGCAATCACCGATGAAATGCTTGCGGATTTGGATAAAAATACTGTTGATTTTATTCCCAACTATGACGGTTCTTTAAAGGAGCCTTCAATACTTCCGACAAAACTTCCCAGTCTTTTGATTAACGGTTCGTCAGGTATCGCCGTAGGCATGGCTACAAACATTCCCACTCATAATATAGGAGAAGTCATCGATGCGTTGGCGGCTTTAATAGACAACGGAGAACTTCCAATTTCAGAAATTGCGAGGTATATGAAAGGTCCGGATTTTCCGACGGGCGCAATAATTTTAGGAAAAAGCGGCATTAAGAATTATATGGAAAACGGCAGAGGTTCGGTAAAGATCAGAGCCAAAGCCGAAATAGAAGAAATCAAAAATGGCAAAGAAGCTATTATAGTAAATGAGATACCTTATCAGGTAAATAAAGCAAATCTCATAACTTCTATTGCCGACTTGGTAAAAGATAAGAAAATTGATGGTATTTCCGATTTACGCGATGAATCAGATCGCGACGGCATAAGAATAGTTATTGAAATTAAGAGGGACGCAAACGCACAAGTTGTTTTAAACCAGTTGTACAAACACACTCAGATGCAGTCGTCTTTCGGCGTTATAATGCTTGCGCTTGTAAACAACAGACCAAAAGTGATGAATATTAAAGAAATCTTGATGCATCACATTGAACACAGAAAAGTTGTTGTTACAAGAAGAACAAAGTTTGATTTGCAAAAAGCCGAAGCAAGATCCCACATTTTGGAAGGTTTAAAAATAGCGATTGATAATATCGACGGCGTCATTAAGATTATGAAAGAATCCGCCGATGAAGACACTGCGCGCGCAGGTCTAATGTCAAAATTTCGCTTGACAAGGATTCAAGCTGAGGCTATTTTAGAAATGAAAATCCGCCAGCTTACCGGATTAAAAAGAAAAGAGATTGACAATGAATATCTGGAGATAATAAAACTTATAGAAGAACTTCGCTCTATCTTGGCGGATTCAAGCAAGATTTTGGCTATAATTAAGAGCGAAATCCTCGATATAAAGAAAAAATACGGTGATAAGAGAAGGACGCAGATCCAAGCTGAGGAAGCCGATTTTAATATTGAAGATCTAATTCAAGAAGAAGAAGTCGCAGTGACAATGTCGCATGCCGGATATATTAAACGCATACCGCTTGACACTTATAAAGCACAACACAGGGGCGGGCGCGGAATAATTGCAATGAACACAAAAGAAGAAGATTTTGTCGAGGACTTGTTTATTACAAGTTCCCACTCATATATGTTGTTCTTTACAACACGCGGGAGACTGTACTGGATGAGAGTTTACGAGATCCCGGAGGGAATGAGAACGTCAAAAGGAAAAGCTATAGTAAATCTCCTGCAGCTGCAGGGAACGGAAGAGAAAATTACCGCAGCAATTCCAATAAGATCTTTTAATTCTAAAAATATTAAAGACGAATATTTGTTGATGTGTACGAGAAACGGTATAATCAAGAAAATTGCACTTAACAAGTTTGTAAACCCGAGAAAATTCGGCATAATAGCAATTAAACTTGCGGATGGCGATATTTTAACGGAAGTAAAAGCAATAAATAAAAACCCTGAGGTTATAATAGCTACAAAAAAGGGCAATGCTATAAAATTTAAAGAAAGCGACGTAAGAGCAATAGGCAGGCTTGGCCGGGGCGTAAAGGGAATAGTGCTTGAGAAAGACGACGAAGTTATAGGCATGGAAGTTTTTTCCTCTGACGATGTTTTCCTTTCGGTTTCTGAAAATGGTTACGGCAAAAGAACGGAAGTAGGCAAATACCGTCTGCAGAGGAGAGCGGGACATGGCGTTATAAATATGCAGACGACGGAAAAAAATGGAAATATTGTCGGTATTAAAAAGGCAAATGACGGCGAAGAGGTAATGATAATAACGCAAAACGGCGTAACAATAAGATTTAAAGTAGCTGCTGTTTCTGTCATCGGAAGGAATACTAAGGGCGTGCGACTCGTCCGGCTTGGCGGTGGAGATAAAGTTGCGGCAATCGCCTCTGTGGTAAAAGACGAAAACGACGGAGAAACACAGAATGCTATAGAGAAAACTAAAGAATAAGACCGATAGAATTCTGAAGTTTTAGGAAAATGTCAGATTACTTCACAACATTGGCTTAAAATTTAAACTATAAATTATTAAAGCTGGAAATGTTAAATAAACCGGCAGGATTAACGACAAAAATATCCTGTTTGAGAATATAAATTTATAGATAATAATGAAATAAAAAAACAGCGTATAATGAGTTTGCCAATTTTATCGGTTATAGTAAAGTTTTGAGAATGTGTAATAAAACAGAGTTGCGGCTCAAAGCGGGTAATGACAAGTATTTTCTGTCATTTTGTTGATTTCAATTCATTGCTGTGTGTATTTACTGCTTACCTTTATTCCTGTAATCTATAATATACGATTTTCAAGACTTTCCTCTTTCACAGGTTTGAATCAGCTAAAAACTTTATTTATCGCTTTCTTCCCCAGCCTTTGGCAGATTTAATGTCAAAAATGATAATTCAAATTTACATCCCGTAAATGAACATAACAGAAAGAAATGAGAAAAGACAGCATTTTAATAATATTTTAATTTTTAAAAAATCAGTCATGTCTTTATTAACCGTTTCAGCGATTCCGCCGAATGCAACGGCAGCAATCAAATTAAAAAATTCTTGCTTTGCTCTTTATTATTCCAGCAAACGAAGTGTTCTTAGCAGTTCACTCTGTTTTCATCTCTTTCCAAAATTCTTTTTTATCCTTTAAACAATTTCCTGAAAACACTGTCTTGTTTTTCGTTGCCGCTTAGCATTCCCTTAGTTTAAGTATTTTATTGTTTTAAATTTTCTTCAATACAGTTGAAATTGCATCGCAATTATTCGTTAAACTTCCCGAAAGACATCTACTTGAATGGGGATATATTTACTTATAAACTTAAAATTTATAGATTCGTTTTGGCGAAGTATTTTGCATGATTCCAATGGTTTATCAATGAGTTTATTTAATTGTTTATCTGATATTATGGGTTTTTTAAGATAGCTGTTAAAAGTAAAGTTATTAAAGACACAGTTGAAAATTATCTGTGTGAAATTATTTAGACAAATCTAAAAAAATAACTATTATTAAATATCAAATTGACCTTCTACTGTATTTGAGTTTCTGTTTGAGAAACATCGGGCAAAGAACTGGTATTTATTGGCGTATTACGACAACAGTAACTCTTTATTGTCTAAATTCTTGCACTAACTGCTATAGCAGCAAACTCTTATTGTTTGGAAAAGTTGTAGCCGCTGTCAATTCTGGCGCTTTATTTTCATTTATCGGTTTACCGACAGTCTCTTTTTTATCGCAGTCTGCCAAAATATGAATACACTTTTCATTTTTATGCTTATCCTAATTTGTTCGCTGGAGTCAATGTATCCGCGTATTAATATTTTTAAAATGAAGAAAATGAGAAAAAATTTTATTTAGTGGTCTTTATTGTAGAGACTTTGTAAAATACGTAAACAATAAGTATCCAAATGGGAACTGCGATAGCCTGTTTGATCATTCCTTGTAATATTGCCATAATAATCAAAATGAGAAGAATAAATGCAAATACTATATAATTTGTATATGGATAGAATGGCGATGGAAACAGCGTTTTATGATTTTCGAGATTTTTTTGTTTTTTAAACTTCATGTGGGACATTGTAATCAAGCCCCAGTTAATAAGAATGCAAACGACTACGAAGCTTATAATCGCTTGAAAAGCGTCAACCCAATTTGGCAGAAAATAGTTTAACGGGACTACTAAGAATGTCAAAATGCCGGACAGCATCTGTGCGGCGGCTGGTATGCCTTTCTTTGTTGTTTTTGAAAAAATCTGCGGAGCGTTATTCTGTAGAGCAAGTCCGTAAAGCGTGCGGCTGTTGCTGTAAATACAGCTGTTATAGACTGATAATGCGGCGCTTAAAATTACAAAATTGAGAACCCATGCGGCATGTTTAAAGCCTATTTTATCAAATATCATTACAAAAGGACTTTCAATTGTTTGCAAGTTGCTCCAATGATACAGCGATAGAAGCACAGTAATAGAGCTGATGTAAAGGATCAAAACACGAAATACTACTTGGTTTATAGCTTTAGGAATAGTTTTTTGAGGGTCGGCAGTTTCTGCGGCTGTAATCCCTATGAGTTCTAAGCCGCCAAAAGCAAAAGTTATCATTGGAATAGCCGCTAAAAGTCCGACGATGCCGTGCGCGAAAAATCCACTTAAAACGGGATTACCTGTATTTTCGCCGACGCTTGCCGCCATCCATAAGTTTCTGATGGTCGCGCCGTCAACTAAACTGGTATTTACAATCAATATATATCCGCCCACCAAAATCATAGCGCATATTGCAGTTACTTTTATAATTGAAAACCAAAATTCTATCTCGGCGTAAGCTTTTACCGCAGTCAAATTTATTGCATTTATAAGCATAAAAAAGAACAAGGCTGTTTTCCATGTTGCTAAAGTTGGAAACCAGTACTGGACATACGCTGCAACGGCAGTCAGTTCTGCTATACCGACAAGAACATATTGAATCCAGTAATTCCATCCTGATAAAAATCCTGGGAACTTTCCCCAATATTTATAAGCAAAATAGCTAAAAGATCCTGTCATAGGTTCTTCTGTTTCCATTTCGCCAAGCTGACGCATAATTAAGAAAATTGAGAGTCCGGCAATCAAATACCCCAAAATGACCGCGGGACCTGCCACAGAAATTGTGCTTCCAGTTCCCAGAAATAAACCAGTCCCAACTGCCCCGCCGATTGCAATAAATTGAATATGACGGTTTGTAAGTTTGCGCTTCAAATTGCTTTCTTGAGGCTGTTTCATAATAACTCCATTAAAAAGATTTAATTATAATATATCAAAGGGTTTGCATATATTTGATATTATAGCAAAGAATTGCCTGCCAATTCATCTTGGCGGGCGGTTTGGCTTTTTGTATTAAAAATTAAAACTAGTCCTGAAGACATAAGCTGTATTACAAAAAATAGTTTTTTCTAGAGCGCGGATAAAATAATGGAGATAATAATCTATGCAAATAAGGATTTCTGGCGATAAAGTCCAATATTTCTATAGATTGGATCATGTCTAAAAACATATTGGCGACAGGTTTTATATGTAAGATTTCAACGCAGCTTCACTTTTTATTAAGTTGGGTATAATCCAATTTTGTCATATTAATAGGACTTTGCTCCGTAATTATTCTGTCTTTTTTTGGATTTTTCAAAGAGTTCGCTTTTTTAGAAAAAAGCGGCTGCTTGGCGGCAGACTTAATTATACTGAATCGATTAAATGTAAATGTGTGATAATTTAAAATTGAAGGGATTTTCAGTTCGCAAATCTTTAACGGTTTTTGTTTATCTTTCATGTGTTGTTATGGTCGTGTTTTAATTTTGGAAACGCGGATAGCTCGGTTGGAAAAGGGTTGATATTTCCTATAGCGGTTCGCCAATATGTTTTAAAAGGGCAGAAATTGGAAAAAACATCATTTAAAAGTTGAGCTGGAAAACTGCTTGTTAGTGATTATTCTTTAAAAGGCAGACCATTTTCTTATTTTAAAAAGAGGTAAAAATAGTTTCTGCCGCAAGAAAAATGTCGGCGGATTATGTCAAATTGAATTTGGAGTGATAATCTGACCAGATGTGAAATTGCCATCCGTTCTGCCCTTAAAATTGTCTTTATAACCCTTCCATGCTGGAAAGTTCCATCTGTTTTAAGAAATCTTTATTAGATTTTGAGCTGAGTAATCTTTTGCTTAACTCTTCCATAACTTCTATAGAATTCATCGAATTCATCCATTTTCTCAATATCCACATTTTATTTTTTTCATCTTCGCTTAAAAGAAGTTCTTCTTTTCTTGTGCCTGAACGCAGAAGATCTATCGAGGGAAATATTCTTCTATCGGCGAGTTTTCTGTCAAGGTAAATTTCGCAGTTACCGGTTCCTTTAAACTCTTCAAATATAACGTCGTCCATTCTGCTTCCTGTTTCAACGAGAGCGGTGCCTATAATGGTGAGGCTGCCGCCTTCTTCAATATTTCTTGCGGCTCCGAAAAACCTTTTGGGTCTTTGCAGAGCATTTGAGTCAAGTCCGCCAGAGAGAACTCTTCCGCTTGACGGTATTGCCGTATTGTAAGCTCTTGCAAGTCTTGTAATGGAATCTAAGAGAACAACTACGTGTTTTCCGCTTTCAACCATTCTTTTGGCTTTTTCTATAACCATTTCTGCGACCTGTATATGTCTGTCTGACGGCTCGTCAAAAGTTGAGGATATGACTTCGCCTTTAACGGAACGCTGCATATCTGTAACTTCTTCTGGTCTTTCGTCTATCAGCAAAACCATAAGCACGATGTCGGGATTGTTTTCGGTTACTGCGTTGGCTATTTTTTGTAGAAGAACGGTTTTCCCTGTTCTCGGAGCTGCATTGATCAAAACTCTCTGCCCTTTTCCTATTGGGACAAGCATATCTATGGTTCTTGTCGATATTTCTTCTTTTTTTGTTTCGAGAACTATTTTTTCATTGGGGTACAGTGGCGTCAAATTATCAAAAAGAACGCGATCCCTTATATTTTCAAGATTTTCCTGTCCGTTGATTGATTTTACCTGCAGGAGCGCAAAATAACGTTCTTGTTGAGCTTGAGGCGGACGGACATATCCCGCCACCGTGTCGCCTTTTCTTAAAGCGAATTTCTTTATTTGCGAAGGAGATATGTATATATCGTCCGGACCCGGCAGATAGTTGTAATCCGTAGAACGTAAGAAGCCGAACCCATCGGGCAGGATTTCCAAAACGCCTTCGTCGTAAACCAATTTATTTTCTTTTGTCTGCGCTTCAAAAATTTTTGCTATAAGTTCTTGTTTTCTTAAACCTGCAACAAAATCGAGTTTAAGAGTCTTTGCAATTTCTATGAGTTCTGCCATTGTTCTTTTTGACAAAACCGACATATCCATAGAAGATTTATCTTTTTCCATTAACTCCTCCAGAGTTTTTGACGCATTTTTACTTTTGATTGTTTTTTTATTTTGGCATAGGTTGTAATTTTACTTTATTGTGTTGCCTGGTTGACTTGTTATTTTGTTCGGATTATTTTGTTTGGTTTGAAAATATCTATGCGGATTGAAAAGAATTTTATATTATTTTTGTTTTGATGTCAATAATTTATATAAATCTTTTATACTTTTTTTCAAATCCTTTTTAGAGCCGGAATTGTCTATTACGAAATCCGCAAGTTCAACTTTTTTTTCTATCGGCATCTGGGAATCAATTCTCTGCTTTATCTGATCCGCATTTAATTTATCACGCAGAGTCAGACGTTTTACCTGAATGTTTGACGGAATCCACACGACGACTATTTTATCGCACATTTTGTTTAATCCGACCTCAAAAAGGAGCGGCGCATCAATTACTATATTATGTTTGTTTGCATTGTGCGAAATTATTTTGCTTATGTGCGAAATTATATGAGTGTGAAGAATTTTTTCAACGCTGAATTTTGCTTTTTTGTCCGAAAAAATTATATCCGCCAATTTTTTTCTGTTTAGGCTTCCGTCGGAACGCAGAATGCCGCTTCCAAAACTTTTTACAAGTTCGTTTAAGACCGGCGTGCCTTTGGATGTGAGTTCGCGCGATATTGCGTCTGCGTCTATAGTATGGGCGCCGAGCGCTTTAAAGTGTTTGACGCTTTCGCTTTTTCCTGTGGCGATCCCTCCTGTCAGACCTATTATCATATTTTTTTCATTTCTCCCCAATTTCTGCCGGTTTTAATATCAACGGATATGGGAATGCTTAAGGGCAAGGAATTTTCCATTTTATCTTTTATGATTGAAATCATGTTTTCAGTTTCTTCATCTGGAACTTCAAAAAGCAGATCATCGTGAATCTGCAGAAGAATTAAAGATTTGTATCCTTTAAGTTTAATTTCGTTATATATATTTATCATCGCGGTTTTTATTATGTCTGCGGAGCTTCCCTGCACCGGAGTGTTTAAAGCTATTCTCTCTCCTGCGTTTCTCGTTTGAATGTTTGCGGAATACAGTTCGGGGATATATCTTATTCTTCCGGTGATCGTGCGCACGTATCCGTCTTCCGAAGCCTGTTTGACAATCTGTTTCATCCACAATTTTACTCCGCTGTATCTTTTGAAATATCCGTCGATATATTCTTTTGCTTTTCCGAACGGGATATTTAGCTGTTTTGAAAGCCCAAAAGGCGACATGCCGTAAACTATGCCGAAATTTATGGATTTTGCCGCGCTTCTTAAATTGTCAGGTACAGGTTCGCTTCTTGGTATATTAAAGATTTCCCTTGCTGTTGCGCTGTGTATGTCCGCGCCGCTTTTAAAAGCTTCAATAAATTTTGCGTCTTCTGAAATATGTGCTAGAACTCTTAAATCAATCTGGGAATAATCTGCAGATATAAAAATCTTATTGTCTTCTGGCACAAACGCTTTCCTGAACTCCTTTCCATAGGCGGATTTTATTGGGATATTCTGCAGATTCGGTTCTGTCGACGATAATCTTCCCGTAGTTGTTACAGCTTGGTTGAAAACGGTGTGAATTCTGTCGTTGTAATAAGAGCAGTAATTTGTTATTGGGTCTATATAAGTGCTTTTTAATTTTTGGAGCTCTCTGTATTTTAATACTTCGGCAGGAAATTCGTGGGAGGAGAGTTCGGACAATACTTCTTCATCGGTGGAGTAACCTGTTTTAGTCTTTTTGATCGCCGGCAGATTAAGTCTTTCAAACATGATGGAAGAAAGCTGTTTCGGCGAATTGATGTTGAATTCTCTGTCTGCAATTTTGTATATGGTATTTTCAATTTCCTTGAGTTCGGAAACAATTTTTTCGTTGAAATTGCGCATAAAAGACATGTCGACTTTTATGCCTGAAATTTCCATTTCGGAAAGAACTTCGACTAAAGGCATCTCCGTATTAAAGAAAAGCGGCGAAAGTTTTTTTTCTTTTATCTGAAAATCAAATATTTTGTATATCGCAAATATCGCGGCGGAAATCGAGTTTGCGTATTTTGCGCTGTTTTCTATTGAGGAATCAGCAACCGCAAACTTTTTTGCTCCTTTCGCAGCGCGATTCTCCTCCTCTGCCGTAAAGTTTAGATACTCTTTTGAGATGTCGGTCATATTGTGTGATTTTGCGGGATTTAAACAATACGATGCCAACATTACGTCAAAATATATATTGTTTATTTTGGTTTCGGACATCCTGTAAATATTTCTTTCCTGTTTCAGGTCATGTCCTATTTTCTTTATTTTATCTGAAGAAAACAACGGAGTAAAAATGTTTTTAAATTCTTCAAAAGTTATTTGCCGTGAGGTCAAATCGTTGTGTCCGATTGGAAAATAGAAAGCTTTGCTTTCAACGCACAACGATATGCCTACAATTTTTGTTTTTAAAGGGTCGGTTGTGGAGCTTATTGTCTTTAGTGCGAGAATCTCCGCTTGTTCTATTACCTTTGCGACTTCCGCAGCTCTTTCTTTGGTGTTTACTATTTCAAAACTCAGTTTGTCTGTCGTAAAACTATTAGTTTTAAATTCTTCATTGCGCTGCGTTTCATTCGCAATGAGAGTCGGTTGAATTTCTTGATTATTTCCGGAATATTTTGCCAGCAGGCTGTTGAACTCGTATTTTTCAAAAAAGGGAATGGCTTTACCCGCGTCCATATCTTTATTTTCAAACTCTTCGAGTTTGTATTCTAAAGGGGCATGTCTATTCAATTCTACTAAGCTTCTGCTGAGCAGTGCTTTCTCTTTGCCTTGCCTGAGCAATTTCCCCGTATTTCCCTCTATGGAATCCGCATTTTGCAGAATACTTTCAAGAGTCCCAAACTTTTTTATGAGTTTTATTGCGGTTTTCTCGCCTATGCCTTTTACGCCGGGTATATTGTCGATAACGTCTCCCATTAAAGCAAAAACGTCGATAAGCTGTTTAGGCATGACGCCGTATTTTTCTTCAACTTTCTTAGCGTCATACATAATGTCTTTGGAATCGTTCCATATTAAGACGTTTTCGTCTTCAGTTAGCTGCAGAATGTCTTTGTCGCCCGTTACGGCAATAGTCTGTACTCCGCTTTTCTTATTGTTGCTGGCTATTGTAGCAATTAAATCGTCGGCTTCATAGCCTTTTATTTCTATTTCTGCAATGTTTAAAGTTTTTGCGGCTTCTCTTGCGATGGGCATCTGGTTTATAAGCGCTTCGTCGAGCGGTTTTCTGTTTGCTTTATAATCTTTAAATATTTCATGTCTGAAATTTTTTGACGGGTAATCAAAGCAGACTGCGATATAGTCCGGTTTAAAGTTATTTTTGATTTTAAGCAGCAGCTTTATAAAACCGTAAACTGCGTTGACCTGTAGGTTATTTGAAGTAGAAAGCGGCGGCAGAGCATGGTATGCTCTGTGAATGTACATATTTCCGTCTATAATGAAAAATTTTTTCATAGATTTTCTATGTAATGCTGTGCGCTTATAGCCGACTGAGCGCCGTCTGATACGGCTGTTACAACCTGTCTCAGCTGTTTTTTCCTTATATCCCCGCAGGCAAAAATACCGGCGACAGAAGTATTCATGTTTTCGTCTGTTATAACGTATCCCGCTTCGTCAAGCGCAAGACCTGAAAGAAACGCAGTGTTTGGAATTAAGCCTATAAAGACGAAAATGCCGTCAACTTTCAAATCTTTGTTTTCGTTTGTCTTTATATTTGTCATTGTTATTTTTTCAGGGAAATCTCTTCCGGAAATTTCTTTTGGGACAGTATTGTATATCACTGAAATATTCGGATGCAGTCTCATTCTTTCCTGTAGAATTTTTGTAGCCCTTAACTTATCTCTTCTGTGAGCAATAGTTACGTTTTTTGCGAACTTTGATATGTAAACGGCTTCCTCAATTGCGGAATCTCCGCCGCCGACAACCAATACATTTTTGTCTTTGTAAAAAGGAGCGTCGCAGGTGGCGCAAAAGGATACGCCTCTGCCTAGGAACTTCTCCTCTCCGCGTATATTCATTTTTTTTGCGTGCGTTCCCGCAGCAATAATAACGGTTTTGGTTTCGTATGTGCAATTTGCAGTAATTACTTTTTTTGCCAATCCGTATTCAATGCGCGCCGCTTCGTCGTAGATTATTTCCGCGCCAAAATCTTTTGACTGGTTCTCAAATTTTCTGGCAAGCTCAAAACCGTCGATTCCTCCATTAAAACCCGGATAGTTTTCAAGCGAACAGATTGTTGTCATTTGTCCGCCGCAACCGTTTTTTTCTATAAGCAGTGTTTTCAGTCTTGCCCTTGAAGCGTAAATTGCTGCTGACAACCCCGCAGGTCCGCCGCCGATAATGATAACGTCATATATCATTTGGATATCGCTTCCTGCAGTATTCCTATTATTTCTTGCAGTATTTCAGCCGTGTTCATACTCATCTTGATTCTCCTTTATTTTACGCCGACGAACTCTTACTGCAGAGTTTCCAAAATTTGAGGTATCCGAAAAGTTTCTTTGTGAATTTCCACGCTTTTTTTAACTTGCCATTCTGCGCTTTAGCCGTATTTGATTTCTGCTGTGATTTCAAGAGTTCTTCTGATTCCTCTCTCTTAACTCAAGACTTTTCGTCCTGCTTTTGTACCGCAGAATCACGAATACCGGAGCCACCGCGCACAGCGCGCATATACAGACTCTGCGGGCAGCAACTGATTAATGGTTACCGCAGATTGTGCGGGGGTTTCTCTGTCGGGCATCTTTTCTGCTATCAGTTGTCTCCGCCGCGTGGTGGCTTAGAACTCCGCAATGAATCTCTTTTCTCAATCTCTATCAGAAAGCGCAGTCTTTTAAGAACCGATCATTTATCTGTTTTCTGCTGAGTTTTTGCCGTATTATCTCTGTAAAGTTTATTTTTTGATTATTTAAAACGCATTGTGTAGATGTACTTTTACTTCTCAAAAAGTATGCCATTTGCCTTTGTTTTTAGCCGTTTAAAGCTGGATTTCTGGATTCCGCGGCAATGAAAGCAGGAACGACAACCGACCTTTAGTGTCCTTTTTCATTCTTTTTTAGCAATCAATGTTAAACGTGCTAAACTCTTTATATTTTTATCGATATCCTGTTGAGTTGCAGCTTTAATTTTTTCTATAAAATTATTCTTTACGCATATTTGCGGATTTCTAATGAATTTCTCCCGCCTATGCTTGCTGTATCTAAAGTCGAATTCAATATTGATTGCGGTACTTTGATATAATCGTACTTTTCTCTTGTTTTCTTTTGAATCTTTCTGTTTGCCGCCTAAAAATATTGTTAGGTAATTTAGGGAAAAGGCTTGTTGAAGATATCTTCGCGCCCGCTCGCTCTTAATATAAAAATAGCGCCGCTTTTTCTTATTGCGTTCATTTTCAGCATAGTTATTTTTGAATGCTGTCCGGTGAGCTGATACGATAACCGGCAAAACCGCGTTTTTTTCTTCTTGTTTATTTTATATTGCTGTATATAATATGGGACAGGAAAACTTTAAATATCTCTTTTTGAGTTAAAATTCTGTTAGGTGTATTATCTTGTGGTAAAAATTCCGCTTTATCCTTTGTAATCGCAAATGAAATATTTTTTTATGAGTTGATCATAACAGCGTATTGTCAATAATTTTTTTAATATCGTTTTTAGATCTGAATCCGTCTATTTTGTGTACTGTTGTGCCGTTTTTAAATAAAATTAGGCATGGAATTGACGTAATTTGAAATTTTGCCGATAAAGATGTATTTTCATCTGTATTTATTTTGCCTATTTTTACCCTGCCGTCATATTCGTCGGCAAGTTCTTCAATGATAGGGGAAAGCATCTTGCAAGGATTGCACCAAGGCGCCCAAAAATCAACCAGCACCGGGTTGTCCGATGATAATACTTCTCGTTCAAAATTGCTTTCATTGATTTCAATTGCCACAGCAGAATTCTCCTTGTTTGTTATTGATGCCTGCCACTGACGTCATAATAATCTGTGTTGTTGGAGAATTAAGCTGACGCGGCAGATATATCGTCCCGCAACGGTATATCAAGATTTTTGTCATTGCAGATGAGTAATAAGCGGTAATGTTTACAGTTATTACGTCATAATATACTTTAAATTCTGTTTCTAATTATATCATAATTTAAAAACGATCGCCTGTTGAAAGCTGTTTGCCTTGAATAAAATCCCAGGCAAGCATGACAGGTTTATTCTCAGGCTGTACTTTTAAAACCAGAATTCTGCCGATGGCGCATGATACCGTAAACCCCTTGTTTTTTTCTGTTGAACATACAATGCCGCAATCTTTATTTATCGAGCTGCTGTCAAACACTTTTATCTCTGTAAATTTGATTCTTCTACCCGCAAGTTTGCCCTGAGAAACTATTGAATATATTCCCGGCCAGAGGTATAAACCTCTGAACTGGTTGTATATCTCGCTTACGCTTTTATTCCAATCGACCAAGCCCGTCTCCTTTTTGAGAGACGGGGCGAAACTTGGATATCCAGTTTGAGACGCTGCGCCGTATTTTCCGTTTTGAAAAAGCCCGAGAGTTTTATTCATGACGTCTATGCCTAAAGGGATGAGCTTATTAAACAGAGTTTCCGCGTTATCTTTTGTGTCTATATTGAGCTTTTCCTGTATTATTATACCGCCGGTATCGAGTCCTTCGTCAATATAAAAGGAAGATATGCCTGTTTCAGTTTCCCCTTTATACAAAGCGTATTGGACAGGAGCGGCTCCTCTGTATTTTGGAAGGAGCGAAAAATGTATGTTAAAAGTTCTGTACTTTGGAATCTCAAAAACAGTTTTTGGAATGAGTCTGCCGTAAGCTACGGCGATTCCCACGTCTGCGTCGAAATTTTTTATTGCTTCAATAACGGCAGGCGTAAATTTTTCAGGTTGTATAAAGCTTATGTTATTTTTTGCGGCGTAAACTTTTACTGCGGGAAAGGTAAGTTTTTGACCTCTCAAAGCACGTTTGTCCGATGTCGTTACGGCGAAAATTTCATGACGGTTTTTATATAATTCTTCAAGATAAATTTTTGAGATGAGAGCTGTGCCAAAAAATAATATTCTCACCAATCGCCTGCTTTTTTCTTTCTTTTTATTTTTTTTTCAATAGATTTTCTTTTCCAATCCGGGAGATAATCTATAAAAAGTTTTGCATCTAAATGGTCTATCTCGTGCTGTACGACTTTGGCAAAAAATCCTTGCGCTGTTATTTTTTGCCTCTCGTCGTTTAAATCGGTATAGCTGACAGCAATCTTTTCGAAACGCTTTACGTTTTCGTAAAAACCCGGTAAAGACAGACATCCCTCTTCAGCGGTTATTTTATTTTCACCTGAAATTATTTCAGGATTTATCGCAACTACGGGAGATTTTTTATTTGGATCCACGTCAATGACGCAAAGTCTGAGTAAAATGCCGACTTGCGGGGCGGCAAGACCTACACCCGGAGCGGAATACATAGTTTCAAGCATATCGGAAGCAAGTTTTTTTATGTCGCCGTTGATTTCTATGACTGCTTCTGCTTTTTTTCTTAGGACAGGGTTCCCGTATTTTTTTATTGTGAGTTTTGCCATAACGAATAATTATTTTATCATTTAGTCCTTGTGGTTTCAATATACGCGCGCATTTTTAAGCATTGTAGTTTTAAGCGGTATTATAGCTGTTTATGCGATTTTGCCTCTTCCGAAAGAGAAGAAAGGTAAGGTAAGGTAAGGTAAGGTAAGGTAAGGTAAGGTAAGGTAAGGTAAGGAGTCCTCTAACGGAGTAGTCCGCGTTGTGAAGATGCGATTGGTTTTAATACTGAAAGCGGGACGATACCTCTAACGGACTAAAAAACAACAACTCTCTCTTTCGTGAGAAAGAAAAGGAGCTGTGGTTATTGATGGTGGGCAGTGCAGGACTTGAACCTGCGACCTCTTCCTTGTAAGGGAAATGCTCTTCCAGCTGAGCTAACTGCCCGATGTTCTGATGTTCAGATTATTTGAGACCAAGCGTGCAGTAACAAATTTACTTTCTTCTGTCAATCTTAATTATATTATTCATTGCTTTACCAAACAACTTAATTTTGATAGCATAGCATACTAAAAGTATTGTTTCAAATTTTTATCTGTTGATCCTTATATAACTGGACGTATTTTATAAACGGGAGAATTAAGTGGAACACAAAGTGTTCAAGTCAGGACTCGATATAGGTTCTACGACTGTTAAACTTTCAATACTTGACAAGGATAACAAGCCTGTTTACTGTAACTATAAAAGACATCGGTCGGATTTGTTAAATACCGTTGTCGATTTAATAGATGACGTCCCGGAAGAATTAAAAGCTTCAGATATTGTCGTTTGCGCTACGGGTTCCGGAGCGACGGATTTGGCGCAAAGATCAGATATAAGCTTTGAACAGGAAGTTATAGCTTGCACAAAAGCCATAAAAACTTTTCTTCCTAAAGTTGATGTCGCGATAGAACTTGGCGGTGAAGATGCAAAAATTACGTTTTTTGACGGCACTTCGGCAGATCAGAGAATGAACGAAACTTGTGCGGGCGGCACAGGTGCTTTTATAGATCAGATGGCGCAAACGCTTAAAACCGACGCTGCGGGCATAAACGAACTTTCAAAAAACCATAAAACAATTTATCCTATAGCCGCAAGGTGCGGCGTTTTTGCGAAAACTGACATTATGCCGCTTTTAAATGAAGGTGCAGCAAAAGAAGATATAGCGGCAAGTATTTTACAGGCGGTTGTCAATCAGACCATAGGCGGTTTAGCAAGAGGACGCACTATTAAAGGAAACGTGTGCTTCCTTGGCGGACCGCTTTTCTTTTTGTCCGAACTACGAAATTGTTTTATTAAATCATTAAAGTTGAAGTCTGCAAACGTATTTTTTCCTGACAACGCTCATTTCTTCGTGTCTTTTGGAGCGGCTTTATTGAGCAAAGGCGACAAAACTACATTAAATGAGCTGAAAGAAAGATTTAAAAACATAAAAAGCAAACCTTTGCGTACCGCGTCGGAACTTCTCTCTCCTCTGTTTGCAAACGAAAAAGACTATGAAACATTTATGCGACGGCACGGCAAAACGTCTGCCGCGAAAATTGAACTTAGAGATGCCGAAGGGGATTTATTTTTAGGAGTCGACGCGGGATCTACGACTACCAAAGCGGTTTTGATAAACAAAAATAAAGCGATAGCATACTCTTGTTACGGCTCAAACGGCGGAAATCCTCTGCCGTCCGTAGTAAACGTTTTAAAAGATATCTATGCAAAACTTCCTAGTAACGTTCGGATAGCAGGCGCGTGTATTACCGGTTACGGCGAAGCGTTAATCAAAGCCGCTCTTAATTTTGATCAAGGAGAGGTTGAAACGATAGTCCACTATAAGGCTGCGCATCATTTTAATCCTAAAGTGTCTTTTATTTTGGATATAGGCGGACAGGATATGAAGTGCATATATGTTAAAAACGGTCTTATAGATAAAATAGTTTTAAACGAAGCCTGCTCTTCAGGGTGCGGATCTTTTATACAGAATTTTGCACAGTCGTTGAATTATACAGTACAAGATTTTGCCCGGCTGTCGCTGTTTGCAGGAAAACCTGCAGATTTAGGTTCCAGATGCACGGTCTTTATGAACTCTAAGATAAAACAGGTGCAGAAGGAGGGCGCAAGCGCGGCGGATATTTCCGCAGGTCTGGATTATTCTGTCATAAAAAATGTTTTATATAAAGTTATAAAAATAAGCAGTCCCGAAGAACTTGGAGAACATATTGTCGTTCAGGGCGGCACGTTTTTTAATGACGGCGTTTTACGCGCGGCTGAAATTCTTTTGAAATCAAAAGTTCTCCGTCCCGACATTGCAGGTCTTATGGGGGCTTTTGGATCTGCAATTATCGCCCTGCAAAATAAGAAAGCTTCAACTTCGCTTATATCTGAAGAAAAACTTTCAGGATTTGCCTGTAAGATGAGAAATACGCATTGTAAAGGCTGTGAAAATAGGTGTCTGCTAAATATCACTGTTTTTCCCAATGGCAAAACCTTTATTTCCGGCAACAGATGCGAAAACGTTTTACAGAATAAAAAATCGCAGAGTTTCGCTTTTAATATGTTTGATTATAAATATAAACGGCTTTTTGATTGCTATAAACCGCTTCCTTTGGAAAAAGCGCCGCGCGGCGAAATCGGCATACCGCGCGTTTTAAATATGTACGAAAATTATCCTTTCTGGTTTGCCCTTTTTACAAAACTCGGCTTTAGGGTGGTTCTATCCGACCAGTCGTCAAACGCTTTATTTAACAGCGGTCTCGACACCATTTCGTCGCAAACCGTATGTTTTCCTGCAAAAATGGTTCACGGACATATAGAAAATCTGGTTGAGAAAGGCGTTAAAACAATTTTTTATCCGTGTATACCTTATGAAATAGAAGAGTTTAAAGATGTTGCCAATCATTATAATTGCCCCATAGTGGGAAGCTATCCTGAGGTTATACGTTTAAATATGAGCGTTTTGGAAGAAAAAGGGGTAAAGTTTCTTCAGCCTTTTCTGCCTTGCGGTTATTCTTGCAGGAAGGCCGTATCATATTGACCCCGCGATAAATCACGGCGTTGCGGATTTAATTGCGTCGTACGGAATGATAGTTTTAAGCGAAGATTCGGTGGCGCATTTGTCAGGACCGCTTCCGAAAATTAATTTTGCCGATCAGTGGATGTATCATTCCCGTCTCTACCGCGCTGCAAATCTTGCTACAAGAATAGAGAATCTAGAGCTTGTGCAGCTCAATTCTTTCGGCTGCGGACTGGATGCGATTACAACTGAACAAACGGAGGAAATTCTCTCCAAGTCGGGTAAAATTTATACGGTTTTAAAGATAGACGAGGGTTCTAATCTGGGAGCGACAAAGATACGAATACGTTCGCTACTTGCCTCTATAAAAGAAAGAAAAGGACTAAAATTTAAAGATAATATTTTTGAAAGAACGAAGTTCTCAAAATTTTCGGAATTTACGAAAGATATGAGAAATTCTTATACTATTTTGTGTCCTCAAATGTCGCCCGTGCATTTTCGTCTTGCGGGTTCTATTATGCGCAAGTACGGAATAAAATTGGAAGTTTTGCCTGAAGTTAGCAAAGCCGATATCGAGGAAGGATTGAAATATGTAAACAATGATGCGTGTTATCCTACGATAGTCGTTGTGGGACAGCTCATAAATGCTTTAAAATCAGGCAGATACGATATAAATAAGACCGCATTGATAATTTCTCAGACGGGTGGCGGTTGCAGAGCTACAAATTATGCAGGTTTTTTAAGAAAAGCTGCTGAAAAGGCAGGCTTTAAAAATGTACCGGTGATTTCTTTAAGTGTTACGGATTCTTCGCTTAACAAATCTCTGGGGATTTCTTTTTCAATGCTGAAAGACGCTCTGCTTGTGCTTCTTTACGGCGACTTGCTTATGAGGCTGTCGAACCGCATGCGTCCTTATGAAGTTTATTCAGGACAAACGGATGCTTTAGTTGAAGCGTGGCTTATGAGACTTTCCGACAGGATAGGAAAAACGCTGTATTTTGATTTCAAAAAAACCGTAAAAAAAATTATCGGAGATTTTGACGGCATAGCTGTCAAAAAAGTAAAAAAGCCGCGCGTCGGTGTCGTTGGGGAAATTTTAGTTAAATTTCATCCTTACGCGAACAATAATTTGGTTTCAGCTTTAGAAAAAGAAGAAGCGGAAGTAGTAGTTCCCGATATGACGGATTTTATAAATTATTGTATGCTTGACGACATATACAAGCACAAGTATCTTGCCGGAAGTTTTAAAAACAGAATTATATCATTTGTTGCGAGCAGTTATATAGAGAGGCTTCGTTCCGTTATAAGAAAAGTGCTGAAAAAAAGCAACCATTTTTATTCATATCAAACCACAAAAGATTTAGCGCATAAAGCTTCCGATATTATTTCGGTGTGCAATCAAACCGGCGAGGGCTGGTTGCTGACCGCGGAAATGCTGGAACTTATAGAGGACGGTGTAAAAAATATTATCTGCGTGCAACCTTTCGGATGCCTGCCAAATCATATTACGGGAAAAGGCGTTATGAAAGAACTCAAACGGCGATATAGCGACATAAATATTATCTCTGTTGACTATGATCCGGGAGCGAGTGAAGTAAATCAAATCAATAGAATTAAGCTTTTAATGAGCGTTGCTCATCAAAATGTTAATTAGATATTTTTATCCTATTACATAATCTACCGTATATAAAGCTGAAAACAATCCTTTTTGCGCAAAAAGGAAAAAACCTGTTACAAAATTTCTGCGATAGACTTTTCTTATATTATCTAATTGTGTCAATTACTTTGATTTTCTTTTAAGTGAAGCTTAAAAAGGCGAAGGAAAATCTCCGTAATTTTTGCGAAAGTCTCCTTTCAGCAAATTAAATTCTTCTACAAGTTTTTTAATGTTTGCTTGATATCCCAAAACCGCATCTTTAATGTTTTCGTAATAATTATAGCTTTGTAAGAGATGTTGCCTGTCATCTTTTTCCTGTGCTGACAGCTGATCTAATGCATAAATTTTTTGTCTTTCTTTCCTTTTTTCTTCTGCTATGTACTCTATATTCTCATTTACCTCTTCTATGGGATATCTGAGATTTCCCTCTATTTCTATTTTGTTTGCGGTGTTTATTAGAGCGTTTGCCTTAATCCTTAGCTTTGCAGCGGATTTTAAATCAGTTTTTGTGGTGGCTTCTTGCAGCAAGTTTTCTGCTTTTTTGCGTATGTCAATAGCGGTATCTCTCGCTGCTCTGAACTTTAGACCATTGATATCGCTTTTGATCTTTTTAATATTGAAGAATTCTTCTTCTAGTTTTTCTAGACTAATAGAGACGTCGGTTTTAGGCTTTAATTTATCGATATTTTTTTTGATGTTTTCGATAGTATCAGCTTGCAATTGAAGACTTTCTTGCGTTTTTTGTACGTAAGCAAGGGTCCCTTGGGACTTAGTCTTTAACTTTGATTTATCGATATTTTTATTAGCGTTGGCTTGCGATTGAAAATTTTCTTTTAATTCATTGGCAAAGATATGACCTGATGGAGTTAAAAGTTCTTTAGATTTTATAATATCATCAATTTCTGATTCAAGGTCTTTTGCTAATTCTTTTAATTCAATAATGGGTTTTTCGCCGAGTTTATTAAAACTTCTGCTAAGTCTTTCCATAGTTTTTTTGTAATTATCCAGGATAAGTAGCTCCATAGATTTCTCGACGGCTTCTCCGACGATTTCTTTGTAATTAGCGGAATTATCAGTTGCGTTTTTTAATTCGTTGAGAGTGTTGTCGATATTTTTAAAGCCAGCGGATAGCTTTAATTCCTTGATGTTGCTTATGATATTTTCAATACTTTTTTTATCAGCGTCTGGAGCGGATAGCTTTAATTTCTTGATATCGCTTTTGATTTTTTTAATAGCGTTGGCTTGCGATTTAAGATTTTCTGCTTGTTTAAATAGTTGAGCGACGTCATCTCCGATAATTTTTTTGTAATCAGATAGTTTGGATATTTCGCCATATCCATTTTCGCGAGTTGAAAAAAGAGGTTCTTTAATAAGTTTGTTGATTTTGCTGGCGTATTGTTTGATGCTTTCAGCTGCATTCCAGAAAAATATTTTATTGATATCGCTGCTGATCTTTTCAATGCTTTCTTTGTAATTATTTGGAAGAGATGATTCTGCAGAGATATCAACTTTAGACTTTAATTCATTGATACTGTACTTTACCTTTTGAATTTTAGAATTTTGTCGTTTAAGGTTTTCTACTTGTTTAAATAGTTGAGCAACGCCATCTACGATAATTTTTTTGTTGTAATTAACAGAATTGTTGATTTTATCATTTAATTTAGGGTTATTACTATTGATTTTTTCAACGATATCAATTTGCGACTTAATATCTTCTTCTTGTTCGAATAGTTTAGCAGCGGTAACGATATCGTCGATTTCTGACTTTGATTTGCCAATACCGTTTTTAATCTCTTCGATACCTTTGATTGCGTCGGCGAAATTTAATTTCTTGATATCGCTTTCTATTTTTTTAATAATTTTTTTGTAATTATCTGGATTGTATTGGTCACGTTCACGGTAAGTCTTTGGAATACTGTTTAATTTCTTGATGTCGCTTTTAATGTTTTCAATAACATCAGCTTGCGATTTGAAACTTTCCATTGCTTTTTTTGTTTCAATATCTACAATTTTTTGGTAAATGTTTTGGAAAGTGCCTAAAAGAGATTTTCTCGCGGGTTTTAATTTGTCTTTTAGAGCTTTTAATCCATAAATTTCCCGTCTTTCATTTATCATTTCTATTATTCCTGTTGCCTCTGCTTCTTTGTCACCTGCTGAATTTTCTTCTAAGTTTATTCCTGAATCTGAAATCTGCTTTTCAATTGTATCCGCGATGGTTCTGCGGACGGCTGCCTCATTTTTTAATGCTATGGAGGGAAGCAGAGCAATTGTTTGGGTAGATTGTAATTCAAGATCTTCCGCCTGCCTGCGCAGGTCAATAACAATATCCATTTTAAAATTTTTGGCTTCCAGCTCTTTTAGTCCGTAAGCTTTTATTATATTTTGCATTTCGTCAAGCGCTTCTTTTTTACGATTTTCTTTTTCTTTTTTATATGTTTCATGCAATAGTTTTCCTAGCGGCGTTTGATTGTTTAGCTTGTCGTCTTGCTTTATAATATCGGAAAAACCATAGCTTGTTTTGTATTCGTCATTGTCATTGTCTTTGCTCAAGGCTTCAAGGAGATTTATGGCTTTAATTATACTATAAGAGTCCAGACTTAATGCGTTAAGTGAAAAATTATTATTTTTGGGCATTGAAACTGCAAGTTCTTTGTATTCCTTGTCTAAAGCGTAAGCTTGACTGTTTTTTAAAGAGAGAGCGGCATCTTTACAAGCAGAGCAACGCTTTGCGTTCAACTTTATTTTTTTGTGTTTTATTTCGCATTTTAGCACTTCTTGAAAATCAGCGTTAGACTTAAGGTTCAATTTAAGAACTTTTTCTTCCGCGCGCTTTCGAATCTCATCGCTAGATGGAAAATACTCCCTATATGCTTTCTTTCTTATTCTTTCTTCTGCTAGTTTTATCTGCTCAGAAAAATTTTCACGGAATATTTCAAAAACTTTTTTTTCTGCGCGCTTTTGGATTTGAATATCATCGCCGGGTAAGATATTCTGCTGATTGTCAGTATTGCACTTATTGACAGCCTCTTCATATTTTTCGTCTAGAGCATGATTTTCTATTTTTTTCATCGTATTTATCAGAGATGCAGGTATTTCTGATTTGACAAAATATTGATGTAAATAGTCGTCCGCGATGTATGGATTCGGCTTAAAATATCTTCTCATTTCGGCAATTAATTTGTCAATTTCTTTTGATTTATTGTTAAGCGTGATGATAGCGTCTTTATTAGAGTTGATGCGTGCTTCTTGGAGATTAATGGCGGTTTTTATGAATTTTGTAGAGTTGTCTGTTAAATCGCGTTTTGCATTATCCAGCAGAGCAGCTAATTCGTTAATTTTACTTTTTAAATTTTTAATGTCTCTGTTTTTTTTAAAGATGGCATTCAGAGAATTTTCTATATTGTTTGCCTGGTCTTTGTCGAATCGGATTTTTGGACGAATAGTAAGCTCTTTTCTTATTTTTGTTCCTTCTGTCGAATCGGAAGATTGTGCTTTGGCGAAATTGAAAGTTTCTCCGTCAGCTGTTTCCCAGCCGCCGGCGTATTCGTAGCCATTGTTCCAGCGGGGTATTCCTGGATATGGAATAGTATCGCCATGTTCAACGTATTTTTTTAGACTATTGCGGTAATCGTGCAGGTAACCGCCCAGCAAATCAATATTTACCAAATGTTTAGGCTTATTTACCAAAAGTTTAGGCTTTTTATCTGCATTTCCTTTATTGCAGCCGAATAGTGTTGTTATCGTTAGAACTACCAATAGCATTTTTTTCATTTATGTGCTTTTCCTCTTGAGTAGCATATTATATACCATTTTAAGCTTAAAATGAAGAAACGAAGAATTTTTCTATCTGGAGTTCAGATTAGTGGCGCTGACAGTCTGGCAAAGATTCTCCTTCTCTCTTACCAAAATTGGGGAAAAAATAAGAAAGTTTCTTTCTAATTGAGACAAGAGAAGGAAAGGGTTAGAGCATTGCAAAAGAGCGAAAATCCGTCGAAGTAGTCTATAAGTAGTTAAAGCGCAATTGCATAACTATTGAAGTTCTACGAACTATATCATTTATAATCTCGTGAGAGTTATGTTAGATTTTATGTTATAATACCATAACACATACATAAGTATTACAAATGAAAAGCGAGTGCGCCGATGAATTTGGAAAAAATCATTCAAATAGTGAATTATATTCTGCAAAAATATAATTTTACTTTAAATTATACCAAGCTGTTGAAGATTCTCTATATTGCCGATAGAGAGTGCCTGCGCAGATGGGATTTCGCGATTTCTGAAGATACTTATTGCGCAATGAAGCATGGAATGGTACTCAGCGGGCTTTATAGCTTTATAACTCAAAAAGCGGGTGGGTCATCTCAAGCTAGATGGAACAGCTGTTTTGAGGAAAATGGTTATGATTTATGTTCTATAGTTAAAGAAAGTTGTTCTTATGACGAACTGAGCAAAGCGGAAATAGAGATACTAGACGAGGTAGATAAAGAATATCATTCTAAAGATTGGAAATTTTTGGTTAACGAGATTCATCATAATTTTCGCGAATGGAAAGAGGTTGGTGAAAAAAAAGAGAATTCTTCCGTAGAAGTAGAGAAAAAAGAGATACTTTTGTCTTTGGGCAAAAGCGAGGATGAGATAAAAGAGATAATCTCAAATGAGAATGCGTACAGAAAGTGTAAAGATGATTTACAAGGGTGACCTTTTGACATAAAGGGATAGCTTTTTGGTTTGGCGAAGAAAAAAATCACTTGTATTTTGTAGTATCCGATCCAGATGTTGATAATAGTGTTTTAGCGGTAAACATGACGACGCTGCGTAGTCTTGTAAGAGCAGACAAGGCTTGTATCTTAAATATAGGTGACCATCCGAAAATAAAACATCAATCATTCATTTTTTATCAGAAAGCCATTGAAGTATCAGCGCCAGAAATTATGATACGTGTTTCAAGTAAGGAATATAATATGGCGGAAAGGTTGTCTGACGAGACCCTGAAAAAAATTCAAGAAGGTGCCAAAAAGAGCGAGTTTCTTCCGGAGAAATTTAAAAAATATTTTGAATATTTTTAAAAAGCAGCTTCTGAAAGTTCTTGAATAAAATTTTGATTATCCTTTGACAAATTGTTTTGGCTGTATTGTTGGATAAAACGCGGTAATAGCGTAAAATTACGGCTCATCGGCAAATTATGAAATATCGCGGATTTTACATAGAAGTTTCGAGGCGGTGCCGTATAGTTTTGATATATATAAATAATTAAGTGATAACTGGAGAGATGGCCGAGCGGTTTAAGGCGGTAGTCTTGAAAACTATTATAGGGGAAACTCTATCGGGGGTTCAAATCCCTCTCTCTCCGCCAGATATTTCCGTTTTTGCCGTTAAAGATTTATTTTGACAGGATTAGAATCGTTTAGTACTTTATTATCTAAAGGTTTTTTATTATTAAAATCTTGGTAATTTTTTATTTCCCAACCTTTTGAAGTCTTCATTTATATTGTAACTTAGGTAAGATATCTTCAACTTTAGTGACATGTTCAAACTGTACGTCTGCAAATTCTTTAAAATGAGCTTTGCCGCATTTTATTTTGAGCTTTTCCTCTGGTCTGAGTTTGTCTTGATCTAATGTAGATTTAGTTTCAACCACAAGATATGTTCTTTTATTATCATCTTTGTATATCAATGCCCAATCAGGGTTATATGTACCCAGCGGCGTCATTATTTTAAACCAGGCAGGCAATTTGATAAAGAAATCTATATTTTCACTGCTGTCGCAGTCTTCGGCAAATTTTTCTTCCACATGGGAATCAATAACAATACTGTCTGTTATTGTTTTATTTTGGTTTTTAACAGTATAGAGATTGTCAATATATGTTTCCATATTCTTAAAACACTGCATCTGCCATTCCTGTCCTCCTGTTTTTTCGTATTTGATACCTTCTATCATAAGTTTATTTATTACATTATTTATTTTGTTGACAGCAATGTCTAAAAACATTTGCGGGTTTTTCAAAATATCTGCCATTCTGCCCGAACGTTTTACTATTTCACATATGGTCTTTCTTGTCAGTTTGGCATTGAGCTTGTTTTGTATATAATCAATAATATTTGGCACTTCAAAGCTGCCCTGTATAATGCTGAGTTTATCAGCGACTAAAACTGTTGATACCCCTTCTTCTGTTACCTTTATGCCGGCTTTCTTCCGTCTTATTGCGGGGGCTTCTATTTCATCTTTAATCTCTTCTAAAGCTTTGCCCGCTTTGGACACAACTTGTTCGGTCTCATAATTTGCTCTGTATGTAGTTTTGTGTTTAATTTTATCCCAAAGCTCTTTAAATTTTGCGTCAAGGTCAAATCCTTTCTTTAAAGTTATTTCCTTTCTATCTCTTTTATTTTTTATCCCTCCGTCGAACTCGATCCCGCAGTCTTTTTCAAATTCTTTTTGAAGGCTTTTTGCAAAATCAGCGTAAGCCTCATTAGATATAACTGTGAGTATGTTGATATCTTTATCATGAATTCTATTGCCTTGAGCGTTTACGGGAAGCCGCAGTCCGCGTCCTATTTCCTGCCTCTTTTTCATTTCGGAGTGTGATTCATTCAACTTGCATATTTGAAATACATTAGGATTATCCCAGCCTTCTCTTAACGCAGAATGGCTAAATATAAATCTCAATGGCTCATTTATATCTAAAAGTTTTTCTTTATCTTTCATGATTAAATGATAAGCATCATTGTCGTCTTTGTCTTCACCTGAGGAATCCTTGAATCTACGCTTTTTATCCTTTGCAAAATATCCATTGTGAATTTTTTTAACTTCAAAAGGTATAATTCCGTCATAATCCTTATTATTCTTAATTATTTTAGTGTAAATTTCTTCGAACCATTCGGATATTTTACCCGCAACGGGATTGCCGTTCTCATCGTAAGACCTGTAATTTGATACTTTATCTATAAAAAACAGAGACAAAACTTTAGCTTTTTTGTTTTGATCTTTAAAACGCTTTTCTTTAGACAAATGTTCTAAAATAGTGCGTTCTATTTGCATTTTCATTATTTCATCTCTTATCTGGCTGTTGTTTTGTCCTAAATATATTTTTCTCCCGTTTCTAAACTCAACAAATTTTTCAGATGCGTTTATATTTATCGGTATAAAATTATCTCTGTAAATTTCTCTTTCTCCGGACAGTTTAAACAAGTTATATTTTTCATCTGCTCCTATAATTACAGCTTTAGGCTTAACTCCTGTAGCAGTTCTACACTCTATTTGCACTTTTGCCAAAATGCTGTTTTTATTTTGTTCAAACCTCAGAAGTTCTATGAACGCATTGTTATGATTATTTTCTGTTGTTACAGAATCTACTTCTATTTGTTTTACAAGTCTGCGTTTGTACGCTTCAACAGGGTTTAAGCTGTAAACCAGATTATAGAAGTTTTTGTGCGTGGCGGAATATCTTAAAGTGCAGGCTGGCTTTAGTGTCTCAATAGCTGTTTTTCGTGCGGTCGTTTCCATGTTTTGCGGCTCGTCAATTATAACTATCGGATTTACGCTTTGTATAAATTCTATAGGCTTTTTACCTGCTAATTTATCATTGGGACGGTTTATAATATTTTTATCTTTTGCGAAAGAATCTATGTTTATAATTAATATTTGTATATTATTGCTGTCAGCAAACTCGCGCATGATGGAGACCGCTGAGGAGTCATAAGTCTGAAAGGTTACAGGCGTGTTGTCGTATAATCCCTGAAAGTGTTCGCGTGTTATTTCTAGATTTTTAATAACGCCTTCTTTTATGGCAATGCTCGGTACGACTATTACAAATTTTTTAAAACCATATTGTTTATTGAGTTCGTAAATTGTCCGCAGATAAACATAAGTTTTTCCTGTCCCTGTTTCCATTTCAACAGTAAAGTTTAGTCCTTCCAGTTTTTGATATTCATCATCATTCGGATTATTGTTTTTCTGTATCTCTTGGATATTTTTTAAAATTTTTTCTTCCGATAAAGTAATATTATTCTTGGCTCCTTTATTTATACGCTGTCCTTTAAATATTTCTG
Organism: Candidatus Endomicrobiellum agilis; assembly: GCF_020328115.1. NCBI lineage: Bacteria > Pseudomonadati > Elusimicrobiota > Endomicrobiia > Endomicrobiales > Endomicrobiaceae > Candidatus Endomicrobiellum > Candidatus Endomicrobiellum agilis. Next base: position 153,231 of record NZ_JAIXMW010000002.1, on the reverse strand, counting down.
TTACGGCTTCTACAGCATCTTTTTGATATTGTTGGTTTTTGTCAAAATGTAGCTTCATATTTACACCACTTTTAAATTAATTTCTGCATCTTGCAGCTGTAACACGACGTTTGTTTTAAAACTGTCCTGCCCCTTAAACAAGCTGTCCAGCATAAAACAGCTTGATGGTTTGATTTCTAATATTTTTGAAATTATTGTATTTGATATCTTTTCTAAACAAACTATGAGCTCGTTGTTATTTACGGCATAAATTTTAGCTTCGTCTACTTCCATGATTTCTGTTTTAACATTGAGATCATACCCAAACTTTAAAAGCAGTTCCAAGAGTACGTTTTCTGCTTCCGCTCCTTCTTTTAAAGGATCTTCAAACAGGTCGGCGAGGTTTTCCAATTCTCTTTCGTCGGAAATTGTATCGCAGCGCCAGATTTTAAAATTGGATTCTTTCAATTTATAAGCTTTAAATCCTAAATCCATACATTCTTTTATCTGTTCCTCTTGAGGGAAAGATGTGGCAGATGATTCTTTTTTAACTTCGGCTTCAATCTTTTTAGCGGCTCTTCTTATTCGTTCTTTAGATATTTCGGCTATTGTCTTATATCCGGCTTTAAATGCCTCAGAGTTTTCTTTCGTTTTTTCTGGTAATTGAACGCATATAAATTTTCTGTTCCCGTTGTCTTCTTTATTTAATTCCATAACAGCCTGCGCCGTTGTGCTTGAGCCGGCGAAAAAATCTAGGACAATGTCGCTTGATGAAAATTTTATAAAGGAAATTATAGTTTTCAATAGTTTAACAGATTTTGAGTGGTTAAATATGGCAGTACCAAACAATTCTTTCATAGCATATGTGTCGTTAGCATTTAATGCTATTAAATTTTTGTGTGAATATCCCCTTTCAACAGAATTCCCTCTACTGTTTACGTTAAGATAGTTTTTATAACATACATCCCAGCCGCTTTCTGTGTTACTTGATTTTTTAAATTCAAGGAAATTATTTTTTCGCGCCCATTCAACTCTTTTCTCATTCCATGCCCAGCTCCAGCCTTCTTGTATTTTTTCTTTTCTTCCATTTGGATATGTTAAAGTTCCGTCAGGACACTCTATAGCAAAATTTCTTCGAGGAGAATCATTATGTATGCTCAGCTCGCCTGTATAATAAGCTCCTCTTGTTGAGATGTATTCATCTTTATATTTATATCTTTCTAAATATTTTTCTAAGTTGTGAGGATTTTTTGAAAAACTCATCAATTCGTTTTTTTTACTTTTGTTTTTGCAATATACTATGATGTGTTCTGTAATTGTATTAATTGCTTCTACATGCCAATGTCCAGTCTTTTTTTGACATGTAATTTCTGAAACAAAATTCTCTTCCCCAAAGATTTCGTTCATCAGAAGTCTTAGATTGTGAACCTCATTGTCATCTATTGATATAAAAATTACGCCGTCGTCTTTAAGAAGGTTTTTGGCTAAAAATAATCTTGGATACATCATGTTAAGCCAGTTGCTGTGAAACTGTCCGTTTTCTTTGGAATTCTTGTGAAATAATCCTTCTTTAAGTAAGTATCCTTCTTCGTCTTTTTCTTTTATTTTTTTGAGGTATTCTTCTTTGGTTTCTGAAAATTTGTCGGGATATATAAAATTATCACTACCTGTATTGTAGGGCGGGTCTATGTATATCATTTTAATTTTGCCGAAGTACGACTTTTGGAGTATTTTTAATACTTCCAGGTTTTCTCCTTCTATAAATACATTTTCTGTAGAATCGGGTTTAACAGATTCTTCCGGGGCAAAGCCCAGAGTTTTTGTCGTAGTAGTTTGTATGGCAGTAAACGCTTCTCTTTTGTTTTCCCAGTTCAAAACATATCTTTCGTCGGAAATTGATGCATTTTTGCCGAGAATTAATTTGAGTCGTTCGAAATCGACTTTGCCTTCGCTGAAAACTTCAGGGAATAATTGTTTAAACTCGTTTAATTTTTCTTTGGTAATATTCAATGATTCTTTAGAGAAATTCTTCATAAAACCTCCGCTTTTTGCCGTAGTTATTTGTTAACTTGAGCCGTCCAAATAGTAGTACAGCTGATTTTTTGTCAGGCAAGGATATTTTTCCTGTATTCATCAAATAATATAGCAATGATATCGGGATATTCAATTTCTTGCCAACTTCAACAGCAGTTAATATTTCCATTATATAATATCTCTTGCGCAACTAATTTTTAGTCTTTTTGTACATTCTCCCGGCATATAATCTGCTTTACAGGAAAGTTTAATTATAATTTTCACCAAGAATCTGATTATCACAGATTGTTTTACAATAGTCTATTTGCCCTTTATATTTTTTTTCAATATGGTCTATTATTGCTTTGCAGATATTAACATAGCGGTCAGGATGAATTGGCGACTGTTCGCTTCTCTAAGCCCCGTGAGATAAATCATGTATTGCTGTATGCAAATTTTTATCATTGGAGAAATTGGTTTCTATATAATTGTTAACATCATCAGTTGAAGCCAGTATATTTTGAAAATATGTTAATGTTTCAATAATATGCCGGATAGAGTTTGCAGTTGTATGATTTGGACTTCCATGATTTTTTGCAATATTGTAAATATCTAATAAATGACTAATATAATGAGGTCGTCCAGACCTTATTACCATATTCACCGCAAAAGCATCTTAACTTAGTATAGTAGGAAATCTTTCCTCAATCTGTCAAAAAAAGCTATATATCCTTTTCCCGCTGTTCTATAATAAAGTATAAAGAAGTTAGACGCGTACTGCTATAAATTCTGCACCCATCCGTTCTCTAGATTTAACAGTTCGAGATAATTTACCGCTTCTTCGTATTCTTCTTTAGTTAAGGAGCGCGACAGCTCTTTAAAATTATTTGATTTATGTGCCGTATGATACTGTGACATCAAACTCACAAAAGTACTTTCTGATAATTCTTTAGCAATAAACTCTAAAGCTTTTTTGGTATTTTCAATATTTCCAGGCAAAACCAGATGTCTTACAATAACGCCTTTTTGAGCCGCGCCGTCAGCGGTAACCTCTAAATCGCCGACTTGCCTTTTCATTTCTTTTAAAGCGGTTTGATTTATTTCAACATAATTCTTAACTCCGGAATATTTAAAAGCCGTTTCGTCATCAGAATATTTTACGTCAGGAAGATATATATCAACAGTGCCTTCAAGAAGTTTCAAAGTTTCAATATTTTCATATCCGCTGCAATTATATAGTATAGGCAGCTTCAAACCCTTTTTGCGGGCAGCGTGTACGGATTTTACAATCTGCGCACTGTAATGAGTAGGCGTAACAAAATTTATGTTATGAACAGCTCTGCTTTGAAGATTGAGCATTATACCAACTAAACCTTCAACGCTCACTTCTTTTCCGTTGCCGAGCTGGCTTATCGGATAGTTCTGGCAAAAAACGCAATTTAAAACACAATTCGAAAAAAAAATCGCTCCAGATCCGTTGTCTGCGCTTACCGGCGGTTCCTCGCCTCTGTGGATATTACTGCTTGCGATAAATATCTTGTCTGCAGTATTACAAAGACCTTTCTGCCCGCTATTTCTGTCTGCGGCACATTTTCTCGGGCATATAGAACATTTGTCCATCATTGAATAAAGTTTTTTTATATTGTTTTCAAAATCAATCATTTTCTGTTCTATTTTTCTGTTCTATTTTGCAGTTTGCAAAATATTCTGGCGTTCAAGTAAAAGAGAGAAGGAAGTCCGCCTAATATCGCAAACATATCCGAGACTTGAAGAAACGCAAACACGAAATATAAACCAAAACCGCGCCCGTCCGGATTTGAACCGGAATTGCCGGCTCCGGAGGCCGGCGCTCTATCCGTTAAGCTACGGGCGCAATCTGTTCGCAGTCAACGAGGGATAATTTTACAAAATACTATAATTGCTGGCAAATCGGCGACAACAACTTTTAATTTTTGAAAAGACGGGCAGAACATATTATTTAGATTGATAATCAATGCTTGCATTTTTCAATTAAAAGTTGTTTAACTATAGTTGAAATAACAGAGTGAGAGAGTTTTTTTATCTTTTTGCAATCGCAATTAGGAGCTGAATAATGAATAATTTTTTGACGGAAATTTCCAATATCGGAATAGTGCCGGTCGTCGTAATTGACGATACACAGCAGGCTTTGCCTGTTGCAAGAGCGCTTTATGAGGGCGGCATAGGATGCGCGGAAGTGACTTTTAGAACTGCAGCCGCAGAAGAATCAATAAAAATTATCTCAAAGGAAATGCCGGAAATGCTTGTCGGCGCCGGCACGGTTTTAACCGTCGAACAGGTTGACAGAGCCGTTGCCGCCGGCGCTAAATTTATAGTGAGTCCGGGACTGAACCATAAAATTGTAGAATACTGCGTTGGTAAAGGTATCACGATAATTCCAGGATGCGCAACGCCGAGCGATATAGAAACCGCATTGAAGTCTAAACTTGAAGTCGTCAAATTCTTCCCAGCGGAAGCCGCCGGCGGAATCAATATGATTAAAGCAATGTCCGCGCCTTATAAAAACATAAAATTTATGCCGACGGGCGGGATTAACATAAAAAATTTGAACACATATCTCTCATTTAATAAAGTTATTGCCTGCGGCGGAAGCTGGATGGTCGGCAAGGACTTGCTCAAAAACGGCAGCTATGAAACCATTACAAAGTTAAGTAAAGAAGCTCTGCACACTATGCTCGGCTTTGAAATAAAGCACGTAGGTATTAACACGCCGGACGCGGCTTCCGCAGATAAAACAGCAAGCGCATTTGAAACTTTGTTCGGTTTTACAAAGAAAGAACATTCCATCTCCTTTTTTGCCGGTTCCGGGGTGGAGGTGATGAAAAAACAATTTTTAGGTAAAAACGGACATATAGCCGTAGGCACAAACAGCGTAACGCGCGCAGTATATTATCTGAAGAAAGCCGGCGCCGCATTTAACGAGGAGACTGCTTCGTACGATGAGGCAGGCAATCTACGCACTATATATCTCAAGGAAGAGATTGGGAATTTTGCCGTTCATCTTGTCGAGAAAAAATAATTTAAACGGAGATTTGAAATGTCAAAAAAAGTAATAACATTCGGAGAGTTGATGCTTAGGCTTGCGCCGGAAGGATACTATCGTTTTTCACAAGCTGACAGATACGGCGCCGCTTATGGAGGCGGCGAGGCGAACGTTTCCGTTTCTCTATCAAATTTTGGACTGAAAGCAGCCTTTGTAAGCAAAATGCCTAAACACGAAATCGGACAGGCAGGCATAAATTCTTTAAGAAAATACGGCGTTGACACCTCTTTTATAGCGCGCGGCGGAAATCGCGTCGGCATATACTTTTTAGAAAAGGGCGCAAGCCAGCGTCCATCTAAAGTTATTTACGACAGAGCGGGGTCGTCCGTGTCTGCGGCGTCAAAAGAAGATTTTGATTGGAATAAAATTTTTGAAGACGCTCAGTGGTTCCACTTCACGGGCATTACGCCTGCGTTAAGCGACAATATCGCCGAAATATGCCTTGAAGCCTGCAAATATGCCAAAGAAAGAAACATCACTATAAGCTGCGATTTGAACTACCGGAATAAACTCTGGTCTAAAGAGAAAGCCGGCAAAGTTATGGGCGATATCTGCAAATATGTAAATGTCTGTATAGCAAATGAAGAAGACGCGGGAGATGTCTTTGGCATAAAAGCAAAACACACAGACATAGCCGCCGGCAAAGTCAACCATGAAGGCTATAAAGAAGTGGCGCAGGAGTTAAAGGCAAGATTTAATTTCTCAAAAGTGGCAATAACGCTTAGAAGTTCTATTTCCGCCAGCGATAACCGTTGGGCGGCTATGCTTTACGACGGCAATGATTTCTTCTTCAGTAAGGAGTATCTGGTTCATATTGTCGACCGCGTAGGAGGAGGCGATTCTTTCGGCGCGGGGCTGATATATTCCTTAATAAACGGATATGCAGGTCAGGAAGCAATAGAATTTGCGGTTGCGGCAAGCTGCTTAAAACACAGTATAGAAGGAGATTATAACCAAGTTTCGCTTGACGAGGTCAAAAAACTCGCCGGCGGCAACGCTTCTGGTCGCGTAGAGAGGTAACGTATGAAAATGACTTTTAGGTGGTACGGGGAAAATGTCGATACTATACCACTGAGACATATAAGGCAGATACCCGGCGTCGAAGGCGTAGTGTGGGCATTGCATGACATACCAGCAGGGGAATGCTGGCCTATCGCTCGCATTGAAGAAGTTAAAGCGCAAGCCGCAAAATACAATTTCAATACGGACGTTGTGGAAAGCGTCAACGTTCACGAAGATATCAAACTTGGTCTTCCGTCGCGAAAAAAATATATAGAAAATTATAAAAACACACTCAAAAATCTCGGCAGAGCCGGCGTAAAAGTCGTATGTTATAACTTTATGCCGGTTTTTGATTGGACGCGCACCGACTTGTACAAACCGCAGTCCGACGGTTCCACAGCGCTTTTCTATGAAAAAGCTAAGGTGGACAGCATAAACCCAATTGAGTTTTTGGAGCAGATGTCAAAACAAGAAGGACTTTTGACAATGCCCGGATGGGAGCCGGAAAGACTTTCAAAAATAAAAGAACTTTTTAAAGCATACGAGGGCATGAAAGAGGATGAGCTTTGGGAAAATTTGAAATATTTTTTGCAGGAAATTATTCCCACCGCGCAGGAAAGCGGCATAAAAATGGCAATACATCCCGACGATCCTCCTTGGAGTATATTCGGTCTTCCGCGCATAATAACCTGCAGGGACAACATCAAAAAATTTCTAAGCCTTGTTGACAATCCTTCAAACGGACTCACGCTGTGCAGCGGGTCGTTAGGCTCCTGTATAAAAAATAATGTTGCGGCTATGGTGCGGGAGTTCGGCGACAGAATATATTTTGCACATATACGCAATATCCGGCATTTTGAAAACGGCGATTTTACAGAAACTTCTCATAAAACTTCCGATGGTTCGCTTGACATAACAGAAATTGTAAAGGCATATCACGATATAGGCTATAAATATTATGTTCGTCCCGATCATGGGCGGCATATATGGGACGAAAAACCCCGACCCGGATACGGTTTATACGACAGATCTCTCGGTATAATGTACATATTTGGATTATGGGACGCCTTTGAAAAAATATCAACGTTCAAAAGGGGGTAGTATGGAGTGGAACAAAAAGGCGGCTGTCATAACCGGCGCCGGCGGCGTATTGCTCAGCGCTTACGCAAAAGAATTAGCTTCAAAAGGCGTCAAAATAGCCGCTTTAAGTAGAGATATTAAACACGCCCAGCATACCGCAGATGAAATCAACTCTGCAGGCGGCGCTGCAAAAGCGTACGCTTGCGACGTGCTTGATAAAGAAAATCTTGCCAAAACGGAAGAACAGATATATAGAGATTTCGGGCAGTATCACATCCTTATAAATGGCGCCGGCGGCAATATGCCCAACGCCAATACCACAAACGAAATTTTCAAATCTGAAGATTTAAATAACCCGAACGTCTGTTCATTTTTTGATTTGGATTCAAAAGAAGTAGAAAAAGTTTTTGCGGTAAACTTTCTTGGAACGTTTCTCGTCACGCAAATTTTCGCAAAACGCATGCTCGGCGTAAAAGGCGCCACAATTATAAACTTTTCAAGCATGGCGGCGCAAACTCCGATGACAAAAGTTCTCGGTTATGCTGCGGCAAAAGCGGCGATTGACAATTATACAAAATGGCTCGCGGTACACTTTGCGGAACACGGACTGCGCGTAAACGCCGTAGCGCCCGGATTTTTCTTGACAAATCAAAACAGAGCGCTTTTAACAAATCCCGACGGTTCGCTCACTCCCAGATCCAATAAAGTTATTGCCAATACGCCAATGAAGCGTTTCGGCGAACCGCGCGATTTATTCGGCGCGCTTTCATGGCTTTGCGACGAAGACGCATCAGGCTTTGTCACAGGCAGCATTATTGCGGTGGACGGGGGATTTCAGGCGTATTCAGGCGTGTAAAATAAACGGAGTAAAATTATGAAAAATTTTCTTGATAAAGATTTTTTACTTTCTACAGAAACGGCAAAAGAGCTTTTCCATAAACACGCGGAAAAAAAACCCATATTGGACTATCATTGCCATATTGACCCTAAGGAAATCGCGCAGGACAGACAGTTTGAAAATATAAGTCAGGTGTGGCTTGGCGGAGACCACTATAAATGGCGGCAGCTACGCTCCAACGGCGTAGAAGAAAAGTATATCACCGGCAATGCTCCTGATAGAGAAAAATTTCAAAAATGGGCGGAAACTCTTGAAAGAGCGATAGGAAATCCTCTCTATCATTGGAGCCATCTCGAACTCAGAAGATATTTTGGCTATGAAGGCGTTTTAAACAGCGAAACCGCAGAAGAAGTATGGACGCTGTGCAACAAAAAACTTGAAGAAAAATCCATGTCCGCGCGCGGCATGATAAAGCAGTCCGGCGTTACGCTGATATGCACTACGGATGATCCAGTCGACAATCTTGAATGGCACAAAAAAATTAAAGAAGATAAATCTTTTGACGTGCAGGTTCTTCCAGCGTGGCGTCCAGACAAAGCGCTGAACATAGAAAAACCCGGCTTTATGGATTACATCATCCGTCTTTCGCAAATAAGCAACATCAATATTAACTCTTTTTCAGCGCTGAAAGAAGCTTTCCAAAAAAGACTGGAGTTTTTTATTTCTTTAGGCTGCCGCGCGACAGATCATGCCCTTGAATACATTGCGTACGTCCCTTCTTCCGAAAAAGAACAGGAACTAATATTTAGCAAAAGACTAAGCGGAGGCGTGCTTACCAAAGAGGAAGAATTGAAATATAAAACCGCTTTTATGATTTTTGCAGGCGAGGAATATTTCAAAAACGACCTTGTCATGGAACTGCACTACGGCTGCAAACGCAACAATAACACGCTCGTGTTTGATAAACTCGGACCGGACACCGGACATGATTGCATAGATAATTTTGCCTCCGGCGCGCAAATGGCGGACTTTCTCGACGCTCTTGACTCTTCCGGACGACTTCCGCAGACGATAATATACAGCCTTAATCCCAACGACAACGCCGTCATAGGCACCGTGCTGGGCTGCTTCCAAAACGATTCGGCTTTAAGCAAAGTGCAGCAGGGCGCTGCATGGTGGTTCAACGATCACAAAACCGGCATAATTGAACAGCTCACTTCTCTCGCCAATTTGGGTATTTTAAGCAATTTTATCGGCATGCTTACCGATTCACGCAGTTTCCTATCTTACACAAGACACGAATATTTCAGACGCATTCTATGCGATTTGATAGGCGGCTGGGTTGAAAACGGCGAATATCCGTACGACATCAAAATGCTTTCCAAAATAGTTTCAGACATTTCTTATGATAACGCCGTTCGTTATTTTAAATTTAATCTCTAATTTCCTGACATCGCGTTACGCGAGCAAAAGAAATTTTAACAGGAGAATCGTCAATGGCGCAAAATGAAACTTTTTCCGCTGCCAATACAATCAATCAAAAAGCGACTAATTACAGATGGATTATCTGTATGCTGCTCTTTTTTGCCACCACTATAAATTATGTAGACAGACAGGTGTTAAGCCTGCTGCAACCGTATTTGTCGGAGAAGTTTCACTGGACATACAGCGATTATGCCAATATCACTTCAGCCTTTCAGCTTTGTTACGCCGTAGCGCTGCTTTTTGCAGGCAGGTTTATAGACTGGCTCGGCACTAAAAAAGGATATTCATGGGCGTTGGTATTGTGGTCAATAGGGGCGATAATACATGCTTTCGCAAACCGCATAGGCGGCGCTTTGTCGCCTTTGTTCTCTGCACTTGGCTTCGCAATGCCCGCGTCCGTAATAGGCTTTATATTCGCGCGTATTGTGCTAGGCGCGGGCGAATCTGGAAATTTCCCTTCGGCTATTAAAACGACGGCGGAATGGTTTCCTAAAAAAGAACGGTCGCTTTCAACGGGCATCTTCAATTCTGGCGCTAATATCGGAGCGGTCATCGCGCCGCTTAGCGTGCCGCTGATAGCGGAATATTTCGGTTGGGAATACGCGTTTATCTTAGTGGGTTTAACGGGATTTTTATGGCTGGTCTTTTGGAGATTCTATTATGACAGTCCGGAAAAACTTTTGAAAAAAGGAAAAATAAACAAAGCCGAATATGATTATATTCACAGCGATACGCAAGAAGAGAGCGTTGAAAAGAGCAACGCCAAAGATGGCGAAAACGATAAAAATAAAGTCCGCTGGTTCCGTCTTCTCGGGTACAGACAGACATGGTCTTTCGTCGCGGGCAAATTTCTTACGGACTGCGTTTGGTGGTTTTTTCTGTTTTGGCTTCCGGTTTTTCTTAAATCGTACTATGGTATGACAGGCACGCAGTTAATGCTGCCCCTTGCGGTGGTTTACACTATGACTATGGTTGGCAGCGTAGGCGGAGGATGGCTGCCCACTTATTTTGTCAACAAAGGCATGAATATGTACCCTGCCCGCATGTTGGCTATGATTGTTATAGCGCTTTGTCCTCTTGTGGTGCTGTTGGCACAGCCGCTGAGCAGTATCAGCTATTGGTGGCCTATTGTGCTAATAGGAATCGGCACGTCGGCGCATCAGGCATGGTCGGCTAATATTTTTACTACGGTATCGGACATGTTTCCCAAAAAAGTTGTGGCTTCGGTAATCGGTATTGGAAGCACGGCGGGCAGTATCAGCGGCGTAATTATTTCTAAAGCCGGCGGCTGGCTGTTTGATCATTATAGCGCGCTTGGACATATTGAAACGGGATACACTATAATGTTTGCTTTCTGCGCAGTCGCTTATTTGCTAGCGTGGTGCGTAATGAAACTGCTTGTCCCCAAGTTTAAACCTATAACAGACTTGTAGAGGCGCTATTGTCTTTATGGCAACAGCAATGGAAGCAAGTATGCAGATAGCAGAGAATTTTTTTCTGTGGCAAATATCTCAATGAGAGACTTTATAGCTGGCTTTTTATGCCAAATAAATTTGCAATATTAGAAACTTTAATTTTCATTGCTGTCGTCATCATCTGTTGCTGTAAAACCAAAATCCGAACGCACTGAGCCCGAATCATCGCTAACCAGACCAGACTCCGAACTTTAATCAACCGTTTCTGAATCTTAATTCAAATCCGCAAAAGGAATCCTAAATCTTCTAACCAGTCCGCCTCCGCGGAAAATAATGAACGTGTAAATTAATGTTGACGAGACAACCAAAGTGCTTTATCGACGACTGTCTGGATTGGAGCGGATGGTTGACTGGAAAAAAAGAAAAGCAACAAATCAGAGAATTATCTTCGCCGTCTGTGAGCGGCGCATAAAAAGACAAGAGAAAATTTCTTTTATTAGGGATTCTGTAAAAATTAAAGCAGAAGGAATGGTCCTGCGTATTAGAAAAACGGGAGTATTTTAGAGAGAAATTTCTTTGATAAGAGAAAGTTGAGAACAACTCTTGACGAGCCGTTGATAGCTGAAGTATAAAAGCTTATGATATTTCAAAAAAAAGAACATCATAATAATTCCTGCGCGTTTTTTATGGCGTTGCTTAAATTTGACAAATCTTTTGATCCGCCTTGAGCAAAATCAGGTTTTCCTCCACCCGAACCGTTTATAGTCGCGGCGAAAGCTTTCGCTATTTTACCCGCATCTACCCCTTTTTTTACATAATCCAGCGTAGCAGACACTATAAAAAACGCTTTGCTTTCGTTTTTTGAAACTATTAACAATACGACAGATTTCAATTTCTCTTTTAATTGATCGGATATATTCCTCAGCGATTTTACATCCGTTTCGCCGACCATGGCGGATAAAAAATTTATTCCATTGACACATTTGATGTTTTTAGCATAAGAATCTATTTTATCTAATATCTGGCTGCTTCTTAACGAGCCGAGTTCGCTTTCAAGCTTTTTATAATCAATAACGAATTTCCGCGCTTTATTTATAAGGTCTTCTTTCGCAACGTTCAATATTTCTGCAGTCATAACAGTTGCAGCTTCTTCGTTTAAAATATAATTTTCAGCGGCGACGCCGGCAACTGCTTCTATACGCCTTATTCCTGCGGCAATAGACGATTCTGCCGTAATTTTAAAAATACCTATATCGCCTGTTCTTCCGACATGCGTCCCTCCGCACAGTTCCATTGAGTAATTGCCGTTTCCATCTTTGTTTTTTACAGAAACAGTCCTTACCTCTTCGCCGTACTTTTCGCCAAACAGCGCTATCGCTCCGGCGCTTCGCGCTTCCGCTGCCGCCATAGTTTTAATACGCACTTCTAAATTCGATCTTATAATACAATTAACTTTTTTTTCTAACCCGATTAAATCGTTTTTTTTAACTGCGGAAAAGTGCGTAAAATCAAAACGGAAATAATCTCTTGCCACCAAAGATCCCGCCTGAGCTATATGTTCGCCGAAAGTCTCGCGGAGCGCTTTATGAAGCAAGTGCGCGGTCGTGTGGTGTCTTGCAATCTGCATTCTGCGTTCAATGTCAATTACCGCCGATACCGTATCGCCAATTTTCACAAGACCTTTTAAAATTTTTACTTTATGCACAAACAAATTTCCCGCAGGTTTAAAAACGTCTTCAACGGCGCTTTCAAAAGAATCGTTTGCTATTTTTCCTTTATCGGCGTCTTGTCCGCCGGACTGCGCATAGAAAGAAGTCTGAGAAAGTATAATCCCGCCGCTTTCGCCGGCTCTCAATTCGCCTACTTCTTCGTCGGTTTTTATCAGAGCTAGAACTCTGCCCTCGCTTGCGTAATCGTCATATCCCGCAAACGCTGTGTCGCCTGTTTTTTTGCGCAGCGTTGAATAAAAAGTCATGTCTTTTTCACCCGATCCGCCCCATGCGGCGCGCGATTTCTCCCGCGCTGTTTTCTGTTCGGATTTAAATCCGTCTTCGTCAATCCCCAGCCCGTTTTCAGAGGCAATCTCCTTTGTTAAATCGTGCGGAAATCCGTAAGTGTCGTAAAGTTTAAAAACATCTTTGCCGCCGACGGCGTTTAGTCCTTTAGATTTATAAGAGCTTATAATGCCGGAAAGCATTTCAGAACCCGATTCGAGCGTTTCTAAAAACTTTTCTTCTTCAGTTTTGATAACGTATCGTATGCTGCTTAACTTTGAGGAAAGTTCCGGATACGCAGATTCCATAATTTTAAATACGGGCAAAACAATCTCGTTTATAAACGGTCTGCCGTATCCGTAAAATTTTCCCTGTCTTAAAGCTCTTCTTAAAATTCTTCTTAAAACGTATCCTCTTCCTTCGTTTGACGGCAGTATTCCGTCTGAAATTAAAAAGGTTGCCGCTCTTGAATGATCCGCAATCATTCTGAGCTTCGGCATATCTTTGCCTTCATTTTTTATCTTTAAAATCTCCGCGGCGCTTTCTATAATTGGCATAAACAAATCGGTGTCAAAAACATTCTTTTTGCCGTTTGTCGCCGCAATCAGTCTTTCGAGTCCCATACCTGTGTCAATGTTTTTTTGGGGAAGATTTCTAAGCGAGCCGTCGGACTGTCTGTCAAACTGCGTAAACACAAGATTCCATATCTCAAGATATCTGCCGCAGCTGCAGGACGGACTGCATGCAGAACTGCCGCAACCCGTTTCACGACCCAAATCTATTAAAATTTCTGAACACGGACCGCACGGACCCACATCGCCCATATTCCAAAAATTCGTTTCTTCGTCCATCTTTATAATTCTGTTTGACGGAGCGATTACCTTCCAGATTTCAGCTGCTTCGTCATCGTCTTTGTAAACGGTTATATACAGTTTATCCTTAGGCAGCGACATATTTTTTGTTAAAAATTCCCACGCCCACGCGGCGGCTTCTTTTTTAAAATAATCGCCGAAAGAAAAATTTCCGAGCATTTCAAAAAACGTAAGATGCCTTGCTGTCGTTCCCACTTGTTCGATGTCAGACGTTCTGAAACATTTCTGGCAGCTTGCCGCTTTTGTAAAAGAATCTTTGCTCTGTCCAAGAAAATGCTGTTTGAACTGCACCATTCCCGCAGAAGTAAAAAGCAGTGTTTTATCCCCGGCGGGAATAAGCGAATCCGACGGGACGACGACACATCCGTTATTCTTAAAAAATCTTAAAAATTCCGATCTGATTTCCGATGATAATTTATCCATAATGGAGTAATTTTACTAAAAGTTTTATCTTAACTCAAATGTTTGCAACCTACAGCAATTACTGCAGCGAGACGGAAATTTATTCCATCGCTTCCATGCATTTTGTTTCATAAACCAGATTGTATTGTAATACAGAAGAGCGAATAAAAAAGAGCGCGGATTTTATTAAATCTTAAATATTTTTTAACGATTTCTAATACCGAGAGAAAAGAACTTCCACAATACGGACTTTATATCTTATACTTTTTTATTTTATTGGCTGGCGCGTCTGTGCTAATGCTTTAACCTCATCTAACGTTATACTCTTTAATATTTGCTGTCTTGTTAATTCTGCCTTGTTTCTCGCTATGCGTAATTCTGCGTCAGATTTTTTTATTTACGATTTATTTCACTCTCCTTTGCTTCGTCGTTTTCTATTCTTTTCCAGCGGGCGGCATCGCCGCTGGCGCTCCCGAAAAACAGTCCTGATAATAAAAATGCTGTTGTTAATAATCTCATTGTTTTGCTTCTTTCGCGCAAGATTTGCGTCCTCTAGCCGCGCTTATTTTGGTTGTTGCGCAACATGTTATTACTTGTATTTTTTTTGCAGAATGCGCGTTTGACAGCGTAGCCCTTGCGTATTAAATCAATTATACAGCGGATATAATCTGCATACATCTCAGCCTCATCGGCGTCCCGACTGTAATGGTAAACGTACGCGACGGCTCTCGCGTTAAGTAGTAAGTCCCGTTGCGGCAGTTATCCCAAGCCTCATAAAAGCAAGGTCTCGCAGGCGCTTAATCTCGTCTTGCAATCCTGCTGTTAGCAACTTGTAAAAATCCCGACTGGTATTTACACTGTGTAAACAGCTGAAGTATTTATTAATTACTGCCTCGCCCGTTTTGCTATTGCAACGGCTGAAACGCCGTTGCAGCTCGCCGAATAAAATGCTCGGAATATTGTCATCGGCGAAACTCATTATCGCACCGATTAACGGACAAAATGGCAATTGCAGTTTAATTATAATCAGAAAGCGCTTACGAAAACGTCTGTATAACGCAGATTGAGCTGACAGCCGTTTAATTGCGCGAATAAATTAATTTTAAATATTTTCCAAACTTTCAATGCCGTCGGGAAAAATCAGCTGAATATACAATTAATTTGACGTTTTTTTTCAAGTGCAAAAGTATTGAAAAAGTAAAACGCTTGCCCTAAAAAAGAGAAATGCAAAATTAATTTAAGCTATAAAATCACCGATATTATTCTTGTTTCAAAGGATTGTTTTGTATAAGATCCCGATACTTTATCGTATTGCTCTGAGGCTTTTGTTTTTCATCTAATTCAACAATATTTATTTTTAATGGCAACTGCGCGGCGGTGCCGCTAAATATACAAGTTCCAACTTCTAAAGTTGGTATTGAGCCTAACGACAATCTATCTATATACGACACTGCGTTAGATATAGCCTCAATGTCCTCGTGATTTACAAGTTTATGAATAAAATAATTATGCGCTTGCGAAATTATTGTCTCGGAAATATCGCTTGGACGCTGGCTCGCTATAGTTAGAAAAACTCCAAATTTTCTGCCTTCTTTTATTATCTCTTCAAAAGTTTCTAACCTAAAATCCTTCCAATCTTCAGATTCCCTAAACGATTGATTAGATAATATGTTATGAGCTTCATCTATAATAATTGTTAACGTTCCCTTATTATTTTTTTTATGCTCGGAATATACTTTTTTTGCTAGCAAAAGAGGAATAGTCTTTTTCATATCTAAATTGGCGTCGCGCATATTAATAACGATAAAATTTTTTTTCCAAAAAGTATCTGCTTTTTCATCATTTATATTGAATATTTTTTCAATATCATTTTTTTTAGACTTTATTCTATTAATTAGAGGAGCGATATGCTCATTATTAGCTCTATTGCTAAGAACTTGTTGTATCAATTGTAAGTACATAAAACTTATTATTTTTTCAATAAAACTGTCGCTGAACTTGAAATCATTAACAGTCTTGTATATTTTAGTTTTTTCAATAAATTCGCTAGTGCCAGGAAGCGCGTGTTTTTCACCATCGCTGAAATGAAACTCTTTATTTTTACAATGCCAAATGATGTCAGATTTAGCACCTTCTATATTGTTTTCATCAAATAAAATTCCACTTGCGTAATCTAACAACAAATCAGCTTTAATGTCTCTCAAACGAAATATATCTCTTATTCGAGCTTTTAATATATTCTTAAAATAATCAATTGGGTTTTTTTCTTTAAAAACACGATTATAAAACCTAACTACTCCGGAAATAAATGGTTTTTGAGTTTTTTCTGTCGCATTGGATAAAATAGAAAACATTTCTACATCAAGCATATCTGTGGTTTTTAACGGAATTTTATCGACGTCTTCCTCCTTATGCGTCGATAAATTGTACGAATGTTTGTTTTCAGTTATACAATCTTTTCCTATATATTCGCCATTAAAGTCAAATATAATAAACTTTGAACTCTCTTTAAAAGATTTCTCATTTTCTCTAACTAATGAACTTATTAAGCTTTGATATAAAGAAGCTACAGTGTTTGACTTTCCGCTCCCAGTATTGCCAAAAACGGCTATATGGCTGTTGAACAAGTTATCAACAGGTAATTTTATTGGAGCATCATCAATATGCGATTTAGCTATATTAATAGACAATTCGTTACCACCTATGAAATTATAAACAATTTCTTTCTTTTCCTTTGACAGTATAAACGCTTCATTGCCAATTAGAGGAGCTTCTTTTGTACCTCCCTTAAAGCGATTTTTCACAATATAACCGACTATAGAAACTTCTAATATTCTCTCAACTTTTTTCCCTTCAAAATGCTTTTTTTCCTCATCTGAAAAAATTTTTTCAGAATCGACAATTCCAATGAGACTTACAAAACCTTTTTGAATTTCTATATGATTGCCAACCGCTACATTTTTTATAACATCGCCGTTAAACAATAAATCAGGTGAATTTTTATTTTTATCGACGACGATAAAAACCTTTTTGCCGTTAATTTCTACGACATTCCCTATTTTTAATACAGCTTTTTCTATTAATTCTTTATATTCCATTTATTGTTTCCGTTAAAAGTTTGTTGAATCCCTTGAAGCTTAATTCCTCTCCGGTACGATGTATTAACGACACGTTGTCAAAATTCTTAAATTTACTTTTAAAACTTTCAAATGCTTTTTCATCATAGCAAAAGATAACTAAATTGAGAGTACTGTTCTTTAGCCCCCTGCGCGTAATATCTAAAAGATGTTTATCTTCAAAAGAAAACCCTAACGAGATTAGAAGCGTGTTTTCTTTTTCTATCTCGTTTGCGTACATTCTAATTAAATCGTAAATAATATGTTTTATGACAGTTTGCTCAAATTTATCATTGCTTGGCATGATACTCACAAAATCAGTATCGTATTTATATCTATATCCATCGGAAAATATTATAACATCGTCATCATCTATTTTTTTTAACTTCCAAGACACTGAGCCATGCAATTTAAAAAGATTGATTTTTGGAATCTCAAACTCATAATTATATAACTGCCCGTTATTGTAAGTGGTATTAAAAAATGTATTTGTTGAAAACTTAAACAAGTTTTTTAAATTAACATTTCTTTCAAATCCATCATTTAATATAGCGTTTATATCATTAGCGGCTTGTTCAATAAACAAATCGTAATTTGTGGTAAAAATATTAGCTTTTTTATGAATATTTATATTAGGTCTTTTATGTAAAATTCTTGAAAGCATGTCCAAAAATTTCCGGTATTCTTCAACAGTTTCAAGCTTATTATTTAAATCCTTATGAGCATTTAAGATTTTTTCTTTAAATTTATTCGACTGGTTTTCAGCTTCTTCCTTTCTACCAGCTTCCTTCAATTTATTAATTTCTTGTTCAATATCGCCTAATAATTCAATACCGGGAGTAGAACACCCAGAACCTACTAAAAAATTTAAATTACACGATTGAAGCATTCTTATCAATTTATCTTTTATTTCTTTAGAATATTTTGTAATATCAATGATATCCATAAATTCCCTCTCGTTTCATTATTTATTTTATATTTTATCATTTTTCATCAGGACTCATATCACTACATAAACTGACAATTCCAGTTTAATTAGTTATAATTACAACAAAAGTTTATAATAAAGAAAACAACATATTTTATTAGTAAATAACTACGGCAAAAAGCGGAAGTTTTATGAAGAATTTCTCTAAAGAATCATTGAATATTACCAAAGAAAAATTAAACGAGTTTAAACAATTGTTCCCTGAAGTTTTCGGCGAAGGCAAAGTTGATTTTGAACGCCTCAAGTTAATTCTCGGCAAAAATGTATCAATTTCCGACGAAAGATATGTTTTGAACTGGGAAAACAAAAGCGAAGTGTTTACTGCCGTACAAACTCCTACGACAAAGGCTCTGTGCTTTGTCTCGGAAGAATCTGTTAAACCTGATTCTACAGAAAATCTATTTATAGAAAATATAACAAAAATATAAAAGGCATTCTATAGTATCCTGTCGGATTTAGAATAATTAAATGAAAGGCTTATAGAAATTTCCATAGAAGAATCCGAAAAGTTTTTTCAAGATTAATGGGTGATTTATTTAAAAAGATAGAGGAAAGGCGTGAAATAACATCTATAAATCTACAAAAAATACATTTAGTTTTAAACATAAAAATTTTGCGGAATTTTTATATGCAAAATTAATGAGATTTCAAGGCAATAATATTACAGATAATACACGTGTGTTTCAGCTTTATTGGATTAGAATATTTTATGGCTGGTTATGTCAGTTCTGTGACAGTTATTACTTATGGTATTACATCAGTAATGTTAGATGTTGCAAATATGTATTTAGGGTTTTGCAGTGGTAAAATAAAATTTATCATTTCTGTCATTTCACCACTCATCAGAATGAACATTTTGGCATTTTCAAGATACTTTGTAAGAAAAGCCTACCCATGTGAATTTTTGAAAGAACCTCTTATAAATTCATTTTTGACTATAACTTCAATGCCTGATATACCCGAATATCAAAGTGTGTACATTATTTTTTATAAGTGTAGTTTTAATTGACTTAGAATATAAAGGATTTGATATTATCTTAAATGAATTTAATAAAAAAATATCTGCTGATATGCAATGGGCTATGCTTTGCAAATACAAAACTTTGAAAGAACGAAAAAATATTTAAAAACTCAAGAACATATTATAAGAAAGATTGCGAGGAAGTATAAATTTACCGATAATCAAAAGAAAATGTTATTTTTACGTCCAGTATTAGAATCGAAATCAAAGTGATAAGCATAGGAATTATTATGAATCTTTGGATATTAACAGAAGAGCGGCCAAAAACAAAAGTTTTAAAGCAGATTTTGAGTAAATTTGCAGTTGATAAAGGTTTTTGTGCTTTTATTGATACCTTGAGAATTTTACCAATGCTAGAAAACAGTAAATTTTCTTTTAGTTATGAACTTATAGGGTTTAGATGTAATAAAGTCAATAAAATTTTTATAAAAACAGTAAGCGGACATTCAAGTTTTGTTGATTTTTTGGTTTTCTTTCAAGATAAAGAACCTACAATAAAAGATAAGCCGATTTATGCTATTGAAGAAACTAAAACCGACGATAGCGAAAGTAGAAATACAGGAATTTACCAGCGTTGTTCTAAATTTGTATTTTTATATTATTATTATCCTAATGTAAAAATGATAATGCTTTATAATCTACAAATTGAACAAAAAGAAAGACCCACTAAAACAAATATTTTTGGCACTAAAATGCTTTTAATGTTTGGCGTCGAAATTTTAGGGAAACAATTAGATTCAGATATATTTTCACCATTTTGTTCAATAAAAGAATTGATAGATTTTAAGAAACAGATGCACAATGCTCCAAAAGGCAACATTCCCATTATATTAAAACAAAGAGTAGACATCATAGAAATATCAGGAAAACTTATAAAAGGCGGTGGTTTATCACACGACCCTAATATTGGAGCATTAAGTGTAATTTGCGCAGTTCTTAGAAAACTAGGTTGGAAAAAAGATTTAGTGATTACTAAGCATGGCTTAGAGCAAAAACATTTAAAAGGCAGTAATAAGTTTATTTCGATTGCAAATAAATTGAACATAAAACTAAAAGGATTAAATTTACCGAAAGCTGAACTTTATCAAGATTATTGGCATTATGATAAAAATGGCGAAAAATTAGGAACTATTTTTATTCATATAGTAGTTGAAAGCTTTACAAAAGGTTATTCTATTTTTGAAAACCACGCCGGAAGCGAAAAAGGTTATTTTATAACTGCAAAAGGCGAACATATACCTCTTGCTAAATATTCTGACAGAGTAAAATATAAGGCAGGAAATAAAGATAAAATCGTTCGTATTCCAGATTTAATACTTATTGATTTTGGACGAAGTGAAATCATAAATATTGAAGGTAAAAAATATCAGTTTCGAAAAAATGGTATAGAAAAATTAAAGAGCTATGATTTTATTGAAAAGAATTATATTAAAAAATATTATCCTGAATTTACAATAATAAGAACTGTCGTTTTATATGGTAGTAAAGAAAAAGAAATCATTGAAATCGAAATAGGTTTTTTGTTGAACGAATATGGGGATTTGATTTTAGGAATAAAAGCTCCTGCTATTTTTAAAGAAGCAATTAAAAATTTATTAGATTTTTGGAGTTAATTTGTATGGCAAAAAATGTTACAAATAATTGTTTTATTAAATCTCCTTTTAATTACATCGGTGGAAAGTATAAAATTCTTCATCAGATCATGCCTCTTTTTCCTAAAGATATAAATTGTTTCATAGACTTATTTGTTGGCGGAGGAAATGTAGGATTAAATGTTTCAGCAAAGAAAATAATATTGAACGACAATCTTATTCATTTAATAGAATTGTATAAAAAATTACAGAAAACTCCATTAAAGAAAGTGCTAAAGCATATACACAATAGAATTGATGAATATTCTCTATCGCTAACAAATAAAGACGGTTATGTAAAATTACGTAAATTCTACAATGAGACAAAAGATCCATTAGACTTGTTTTTACTTATTTCATATTCATTCAACCATCAAATAAGATTTAATGGTAGTCATGAGTTCAATAACTCGTTTGGAAGAGAAAGGAGTTTCTTTAACCCCTCTATTGAATTTAATTTGAAAGCTTTTATTAGAAAATTACAACAGTCAAATATTGAGTTGTCTTCAAAAAATTTTGACAACTTAGATTTGTCTTTTCTTGGTGTTAATGATTTCGTTTATTGTGACCCACCATATTTGATTACAACAGGTACTTATAACGATGGAAGGCGAGGTTTTACGGGTTGGAGTGAAAAAGAAGAAGAACTATTGTTAAGCAAACTAGATAAACTTAATGATAAAGGCATAAAGTTCGCTTTATCTAATGTGATACAACATAAAAACAAAACTAATACATTATTGAAAAAATGGGTCGTTGGTAATTCGAGTTATTTTATAAATTCTATCAAAATGAATTATTCAAATTCTAACTATCAAATAAAGAATAGGAATAAACTTACTACTATCGAAGTTTTAGTTACAAACTATGTCCCACAAATAACAAATATATTCCATCAGCAACTGTCTTTAATCCCTCTTAAAAGAGAATACAATGAGATTTATTGGCAACAAAAAACACTTGCTTAATAGTATATATTATACATTAAAGCGGAGAAATATCAGAGGAAATTCCTTTTTTGATTTTTTTTCAGGAACGACAAATGTTGCGCGTTTTTTTAAGAAAAAAAATTATAAAATTTTCTCATCTGATCTTTTATATTTTTCCTACTGTATGCAATATGCTTATATTAAGAACAATAAAAATCCTCAATTTAAAAAATTACTGGCACATATAAATATAGAACAAGCAAAACTGTTTTATTCCGCATCGGATATAGTCGTGGAATTTCTCAATCATATTGAACCTATAGAAGGCTTTATTTATAACAATTATTCAGTAGGTGGAACTTCACACCTAAAAAAACCTAGAATGTACTTTTCTGACGATAATGCAAAAAAAATAGATGCTATCAGAACGCAAATTGAAGAATGGAAATCTCAATGTTTATTATCTAACGAAGAATATTTTATTTTATTAACTTGTCTCATAGAAAGTGTATCCTTTTATTCAAATATTTCAGGCGTATATGCTGCTTTTCAAAAGAAATGGGATAAAAGAGCATTAAAGCCATTTAAATTACAAACAATAGAATTAGTTTTTAATAAAGAGAAAAATGAAGTATTTAATATGGACAGCATACAATTAGTTCATAAAATAGATGCTGATATTTTATACTTAGACCCACCATATAACGAGCGACAATACGCTCCAAATTATCATATATTAGAAACAATCGCAAGGTACGATAATCCTATGATTAAAGGAATAACAGGAATGAGAGATTACAGTAATCAAAAATCCTCATTCTGCAATAAAAACAATGCATTACAAACATTAAATAATATTGCTAAAAATGCAAAATATAAACATATAATTTTGAGTTACAATTCTGAAGGAATTATGTCATCGAAAAACATAATGGATACTTTACAAAGTTATGGAACAGTTGAATTAGTTGAATTCAAATATCTTAGATTCAAAAGTAGCAGTAATGGCGAAAATAAAACAAAAAAACATATACAGGAACAGTTATATATCTTAAGGAAATAATCATAAAAATATACAGGCTTTCTTATAATGTTGTTAGATAACAGCATGCGATATATCAGTCTTTTTTTTGATAGCGTCCTCGACCAATCTCTTTAAATTTTTTGCTATATCGTTGTAAGCATCAGCAGGGTAAGGTTCAAAACACTCTACAATAGAAGATAATCTAGTACCATTTAAGATAAAATCAAATGGATTATTCCCCTTTTGTGAAAAGCCCGAACGAGGACATTTAATGTTGTGAATATATATTCCAACAACTCCTTTTCCATCACTCCAAGCCTTTCTAATCTCATATTGAACCCATTTCCTATTTGCTGTTTCTTCTCCAACTAACACAACAATGCAAGAACAATTTTTCATACTGTCATCTATCCATCTTTTTATTGCGTGATCTCCACCTGCTTTTATCTGCTCCCATTCATTATCAGATACGGGAGTATTTTTTTCCAATGCACCTATATTTCTGATTTCAGCTGTACGCATTGCATCTTTTTCATAATGGAAACTGTAAAACACTCTTCTTTTTGTACTCATAAAACCTCTCTATATAATTTTTAAATATGCGCATACGGCTATGGTAACTGTAAGAAATATTAACGGTATATAGAATATACGCATTGTTTTTGAAAATAGAATCTCTTTATAATTTACATCATATGGACTAATATCCATGCTATAAACTTTTACTTTATATGATACTGCATCGTTATATAACATTCTGAATTGTCGTTCCTGCTTAAGATATTTAGCATCAAGCAACCATAAAAAGAATGTTGTCATAGATGATATTAAAATCAATTGAGGACAAGAAATTTCTTTTACTGCATAAACACCAAAAATTGCGGTAATTATCGCGATAGTTAATTCTTTTATTTGAAAAGAATTAGTATTATGTCTTGTTATTATATTTTGAACAAATTGTAGATATTGCATTTTTTGTTCTTGCATTTTTTTTATTCCTTCTCTATTTTTGCTTTTTCGGAATTGCTTACAGAAGAACAATAATAATTTAAAGTATCTTCGGTTATACCCATCTTATCCCCCTCCTATTAATTAATAAATTTTCCTACATGGTTGTTTCTTTATTGTGTGATTACACGAGTTTTATATAAAAATCAATCAGCGAAAATTCCTTAAGAATTTCCCACATATTTATACTTCAGAAATAACCGTCATTTCTGTTGTTTTTAATATTTTAAAAACTTTATCTGAAACTATATAAAAGACTGATAACACTGTTAAGTTATATTTCTATGCTATACCCACCAACCAATCCAGCGCATTGACGCGTTGAATACCGTTATATGAAGATGCCGGTAAATAATCCATAGTTATGAGATATTTGGGATTGTGGTCGTTGATTGCATTTAACGGAGTAAGTTCTCGTTTCAGCGCGCTTTGTTCTATTATGCTTTGAGCAGCTTGATAATATTCAACTTTACCATTTTTAAGCGCAACAAAATCAATTTCATTAGTTCCTGCTTTGCCTATGTAAACTCTGCACCCTCTGCGAACAAGCTCAAGATAAATTACATTTTCCAAAATATGTCCTATATCGGCATTTGCGTTACCTAACAGAAAGTAGCGAAAACCAATGTCAACTAAATAATATTTTTCGTTTGTTTTTAAGTATTGTTTTCCTTTTATATCATAACGCCCTACTCTGTATAAAATATAACTGTCCAATAATGCGTCTAAATAATTTTCAACAGTAGCCGGATGCATTTTTCTGCCGTCGGATGACATTGTATCGCTGATTTTTTTGATTGAAGATAAATTTCCTATATTGTTAAACATAAACCGTATTACGCTTTCAAGCCTCGAAACGCTGGAAATATTTTTGCGTTCTATAACATCCTTTAAAACTATAGTATTATAAATCCCTCTTAAATAATCGTTGATTTGCTCTTTATTGCCTTGAAATTCAACAGCATATGGAAACGAGCTATTTTCCAAATAATCTCTAAACTTTTGCGGTAAGTTTGAATTATCCTTAAATGCCGAAATATATTCTTTAAATGATAACGGAAGCATTGGGATTTCAACATAGCGGCCTGAAAGAAGCGTAGCTATTTGACCTGAAAACATATATGCATTTGAGCCTGTAACGTATAAATCAACATTTTTTTTAATATACAAACTGTCGACAACTTTCTGAAAATTACCAACATTTTGAATTTCATCTAAAAAGATATAATTAGTTTTATCAATAAGCAGACCATCTTCTATATGTTTATGGAGTACGCTGTAATCTGTAAACTTCTCATTATTTACATCTTCAAGATTAATACTTTGAATTTGAGCTTTATCAACTCCGCTGTGCAATAAATAATCTTGAAAAAGTTTCAATAAGGTTGATTTTCCGCATCTTCTTATGCCCGTTATAATTTTAATGAGTTGTTTATCTTTAAATCCAATCAATTTCCTAAGATATTCTGGTCTTTCAATCACAATTGACCTCTTATATTTTTATAATATGGTATATAAAAATTTACGAAAAGACAATAGTTTTATAATATGTAACGTAAAAACTTATAAAAATTAAATAGTTTCATAATATATAGTGTAAAAACTTTTACATATTTTATAAAAAAATTTGAATTGCCAATTTTTTCACTTAATTATTATAAATCCTGCAATTTCTGTGACTTTATAATTCAAAAGCAAAAAAATAGTGATTATACACATCTTATATTGAAAGTTAACAACTTTAATCTAAATTTATAAGAATTGTTTTAATTCTTTTATATGTTTAGGAATTAATGAAGTTGTTTTGCAGTATTTACAAATAAAATTAAATAGTATAAAGTTACTTAAATGACTTAGAGTAAAATAAGTAGAACAAAATATGTCGGAACGAGAATTTATTCTGTTAAATGCAGCCAGCAGCCATAATCCCGAATATCTCGTAATTATGGATTAAACGATATCTCCGATACATCAATGTATTAGATTATAGTTAGCGGGCATAGGTTTAGAGATATAATTTAATAGTATTATCGGTCTTTTATATAGTTTTAAATAAGATTTTTAACAAACATTAAAAGTAACAGCAATAATAATTATTTCTGAAATATAAAAAATTCTTAAAAGATTCTTGTTTTTGCAGGTTAATCTCTATATGAAATTTGATATGAAAAAAGATAAAAAAATTACATTGTCTATAAAATGCCAAAACATTGCGCCCATAAATAATTTGTCAAAAGATATTCAATCGGATTCATTAAAAATAGGTATTTTTGCTGACAACGGAAGCGGCAAGACATTTATTAGCAGACTTTTTAGGCTTACGGAAAATCGAGAAAATCCATCAGAGCAAGATGAAACATTTCCAACTGATGAACTGTTAAGCTTTGGTCAAGACAATGGAAAATTTGAAATTTCCGTAAAAGGGAAAGATGGAGAAATAAAAGATGATTTTCAAATCACAATTAATAGAGGTAAATTCCCGTCAATTCCGAAAACAAAGTATCTATACCATACGTTTAATCAAGATTATGTAAAAGACAACATCAAAAATTATGAAAAAGACAGTGAAATCGAGGGTTTTATATTAGGGAAAATAAACATTGATTTAAATGAAGAAGAGAAAGAACTAGAAAAGATAGAGAAAGAAAAAAGAGAATCGATTGACCAGATAAAAGAAGGAATCGACAAACATGTGAAGGAAAAAACCTCGAGTATTGAAGGTATTGCTCGCTTTAACAAATATAAAGACTTGAACTATCAGAAGGTTTCTGAAGGAATAGACAAAGAGAAATTACCAGTTTCTAAAACCACTGAAGAATTGATTGCAGATTATAATAAAGTCAAATCGGCTCCGGAAAATCTAAGCGATATTCAGCCTATTGAAAGAGTAAATTTTGATTCTGATTTATTGAAAAAAATTAGAGATAGCATAGAAGAAAAATATTCGTTAAGTTCTTTCGCGGAAGAATTCAAACAGAAAGTTAAAAATGAACAACCCTTTATAGAGAGAGGCGTGAAATTACAGAAAGAAAATGCTAAAATCTGTCCTTTTTGTAAGCAGGAATTAAAAAATGACGCCCTCCGGCTTATAGAGGAATACACAAAATACTTAGAAGATACAGAATCTGAAAAAATAAAGCTTTTTAAAGGCTATGCTGAAAAGTTAGATAAGTATATAGATGATCTACATGGATTAGAAAATAATAATACTGATCGAATTAACTCATTTAATGAATATAAAGCAAAATACATACCGTCGAGGGGAGGTGTCGAACTCCAAAAAATACAGAGTGAACAGCTGATTAAAAATATCCAAGCTGTAATTGAGAAAATAAAAGAAAAAGTTAAAGATATTAGTAAATCTATCGTTGTTGAAGAAGAATTAATATCAAAGATTAAAGAATATCAGGACCTAATAGATGAAACTGTAGCTGAGAGTAACAGAGAAATTGAAGATATGAATTCAAGAAAGAATAAGATTAGCGAAGAAATGAAATATACAAAAGAAAAAATTTGTGAAAGTATTCATAACGATCTTGTAGATAAGTATAGGGATAAGATTAAAGATATAAATAGTAAAGACGAATCGATAAATAAATTAAAAGAAGAAATCAAAAAAAAGAGAGAACAGGAAAAAATAAGCAAAAAATCAGAAGTTGCATCAACTATAACAAAAGTCTTAAATTACTTCTTTTATGGTAAATATACCTTTGATAAAGAAACTTTTAGATTAAAGTTTCATGAAAAAGCATTAGAAACAGGACAAGCAAAAAATGTGTTGAGCGAAGGAGAAAAAAATATTATCGCATTTGCGTATTATATGGGAGATTCTCATCTTAAGATTGAAAATGAAAGCGATTATGAAAGATTGTTCTTTATTATTGATGACCCGATTTCCAGCATGGATTTTTCACATGTTTACACACTTTGCAAAGTAGTGAAAGATATTAAGAAGATTATTATTAAACTAAGTAAAGAACTAAGTAAAGAAAGATTTATTATTTTCACGCATAACAATGATTTTATGAGAATCATTACTTCAAGTGAGATTATCAATAAAACGCTGCTTCTAAAGAATTCCGAAATCAAAGGTTTTAATACAAAATTTACAGTGCCGTATATCAGCCATTTATTAGATATTTACAATATTGCAAAAAATCATGGAAGTCCAAATCATACAACTGCAAACTCTATCCGGCATATTATTGAAACATTAACATATTTTCAAAATATACTGACTTCAACTAATAGTATTCGCAGCTATATAGAAACCAATTTCCCCAACGATAAAAATTTGTATCTAGCAATACAGGATTTATCTCACGGGGCTTGGAGAAGCGAACAGGCGCCAATTCATCCTGACCGCTATGTTAATATCTGCAAAGCAATAATAGACCATATTGAAAAAAAATATAAAGGACAAATAGACTATTGTAAAACAGTCTGTGATAATCAGATTCTTGGTGAAAATTATAATTAAACTTTTCTGTAAGACAGATTATATGCAGGGAGAATGTGCAAAAAGACTAAAAATTTACTACTACTTGGAAGACTCAAGTTAGCAAATAACTACGGCAAAAACGGAAGTTTTATGCAGAATTTCCCTAAAGAATCATTGAATATTACCAAAGAAAAATTAAACAAGTTTAAACAATTATGATATGATAATGAATATAAAGCGGGAATAGCGATAAGCGGTAAACTGATAAAAGAGCAATGTTATTAATGTTGTTGTTATTTGTCGGTTGTAATAGCCCTGAGTTAGAAGCATGCTCCCGCCGGGCGAAAGAAAATTGAAAAAGGAGAGAACACCATTTAGACGAATACAAATTGTATAAAGCAGCTCTAAGCAATGAAGCCAAAAGAGGCAGAAACAAATTTAGCGGATATAAGCCTAAAAGGAAGCAAATAAACGGGAGGAACAAAGTGAAAAAGAAAATTAGTTTAGTACTTTTGACAGTGCTGATGATATGCAGTTGCGGGAAGAAGCAAGATCCGGCTAACTCGGTATCTCCGACGAAGTATGTTGATTCGCACGATATAACAAACAACAACTTGAACACGAACATGCTGAACCTCACAGAAGAACAAATGGAAACGGTATTACCCTATGTAAAATTGGTGGCTTACTCAAGTGTTTTGGTTGGTCTAGCGGCAATAGCCTATATGATTCCTCCGGCTTATAATTATATTTTCAGTCCGGCAGCAAAGTTAATAATGAGAGGTTTGTGCAAAATTCCAAAGGTTGGAAATAATAGCTTCATTCAAGAGCAAGCTAAGAAGTCAATCTTTCCAGAGTCGCCAAAATTTCCAACAGAAATAACGGTAGGTAATAGTTTTGAAAAACCTTTATTTACTGTGCCTTGCAATACAGGAGGCGACGGCAGTCTTACAAAGAATACAGCAGTGGTACCATCTGCATAGTAAGAGAATATTCAGAGTATTTCTTTGCTGTCTATTGATATGAGGTTACGGAAAAGACAAAGACCTGGTAAAACTGTGCAAAGCTATCGCAGAAGTTATATAGGAAGTTGAAGAGTTGCCTGTTGTGCCTATTGAAGAAATTGAAATGTTGTAGCTCCTGAAAAACCGCAGGAAATTGCGGGGGGGGGGGGG